>JAPKGD010000255.1 GCA_026648125.1 Bdellovibrionales bacterium
CTCCCTGATTGGATTTAAATCGGGGGAGCAGACGGAAGAAGGGTTGGTCATACCCTTTCACACTTTAAGAAACTACTGCATCCAGATCTTTCAGCAGCCAACCAATAAACTCGACCGGCTTATGGAAATTCTCCAGGCCCTAAAAATTATGAAAGTTGAAGACCTTGGTGAAGGGCGGAAGAAAATTACGATTACTAATCACAAGCTCCTCACAGATTTCACAGATTGGTACAACAAATACCTCTTCACCGAGGAAAGCAAAAGGGTCACCATCGACGAGAAGGAACTCCCCGTCCTTCGTGCCCTTGCACACTATGGCAGAAAGTTAACTCCTAACGAAAAGACAGGCAAAGTCACGGTCAACCTTACTGAGATGCAAAATGATTCTATGAAGGACCTCGGCTACCTTTTTAGCGTGAGCGATGCCGATCCAATTGCCGCCAAGGGCCTTACCGATGAAAAGCAAAGCGCCCAAGGTGGGATTCTGACTATGAGTTTCAACCTGGCAGAAGTTGAACAAGCTATCCCCTTTTGGGAGATCGTTTACACCTTAAAGAAGATTCCTGGTCGTCGCTAAAAAATTTAGGTTATTGTCCGACAGCGGATGGGCAGCTGACTTTCTGCCACTATCTCCACCTTTTTCTTGATCTCAATGACTCGCAGGGAGTTTGTCTTTGCTCGCTCTGAAACAGGCAGACCCAAAGTGATGACGACCCGATCTCCTGTCTTTACCATTCCATATTTCAGCAAAAGATCTTCGATCTGATCAATCGCATCCTCTGCGGACTGATAGGGCCGTATCGTCAGCGTCTGCAATCCCCAAACCATCTCCAACCGATTGAGCGGCTCATAAGTATGGGTTACAGCAAAAATCTTAGCCTTGGGTCGATAATGAGAGATCAATGCGGCCGTTTTTCCAGTCGTCGTTAAACAGACAATCGCAGACGCGTTCATCTTTAACGCTGTCACACATGCACTTGCTGCGATGGATTCAGCCACCTCCACGAATTCGCCCTTTAACTCAATGTCGTAATAAAGATCTGTGGTTCTTTCCACTTCAGAGATGATCTCATGCATGGTTCGAATGCAGGCAAATGGAAATCTTCCAGAAGCTGTCTCCGCCGAAAGCATGAGTGCATCCGATCCGTCAATGACCGCATTCGCCACATCAGTAATTTCAGCGCGGGTAGGTCGAGGGTTATCCACCATACTGTCCAGCATCTGCGTGGCGGTTATGACTGGCCGGTGCAGCTGGTTGGACATTTGAATAATCTTCTTTTGCCATCCAGGCAGCTGGCTTTGTCCCACTTCAACCGCCAGATCCCCACGAGCAACCATCACGGCATCACTGAGACGAATAATCTCTTCCAGGTTATTTAAGGCCTCAAGCATTTCAATTTTAGCAACGATCCGAGTTCCAGGGCGTCGTTGCTCAATGATTTCTCGGAGTCGCCGAATGTCATCGCCCCTTCGGACAAAACTCAATGCAACATAATCTACTCCCTGAGAAAGCCCAAATTCTAAATCTATTAAATCTTTTTCGGTCAAGCACTCCACGGGAAGATTGGCACCTGGCAGGTTCATCCCCTTTCGATCTTTTAATGTCCCGCCATGAATAACTTTGCCAAAAACGCGGGGACCCTCGATGGACTTCACCTCAATTTCCATCAACCCGTCATCCAGCAATATCCGCGAGCCCACATTAACGCTTCGAGGGAGCTCCATGAAGTCAGTGGACAATTGACTCCCTTCACCTATTAAAAATTCAGGTGAGATTATCACTTCTGAGCCAGGAACAAGCTCTGTTGAGCCACCCTTAAACTTCCCGACACGAATTTTGGGACCCTGAAGATCCTGGAGAATAGCCACGGGTGCTCTCAGCTCCTTTGAAAGTTCGCGAACATCTTTTATCACCTGCAAATGATCTGCGTGTTCGCCGTGAGAAAAGTTAAGCCGCGCCACACTCATTCCGGCTTCAATCGCCTGCTTTAAATTCTCTCGGACTCGAATACTGGGCCCAATCGTGGCTACGATTTTAACCCGACGATCTGCTAACCTCATTTACCTATGCCTTCTTAGTCGCCGTCAGCAGCTGATCCATCCGCTCCTGATTTCTTTGATTTACCAAACGCAACTCATCTGCGTGCTGATCCTGGGTTTTCCTCAACTTATCCTGAAACTGAGACTGCTGTACATCCATTTCTGACCGATGCTGACGCTCGAGCTCAGATTGAAGGCGCTTTATCTGATCGCCCTGCTGGCGCTTCACCCTTGCCAATTCATCGTTCATCTTAGCGATTTCCTTTTCATATCTCGCGACGAGAGATGCTGACTTTTCTTGATGCTGAGCCTCTTGCTTTCTCATCATCTCCTTCATCCGTTCGATGCCTTCACGCTTTTCTCTTTCCATCTTTAAACGCAATTGATCCATTTCCTCTTTGTGGCTGATCGCCATTTGGCTCCGAGAGTTTTCGTGAACCTCACTCAGACGAGCCTTATCCAGTTCCGTCTCATCTATAACGTGCCGCACCCTCTGGTCCGCCGTGGTCTTGGCATACTCCTGTCTGGCCGAAAAATCACTTTCGATGACCTCAAGATTTGCCTTTGATTGGTCTTCTTGATCGTTAATTTTCTGCAAAAAGTCCCTCGTCATCTCCACGGTTCTTGCACTATTCTCCCTCTGGAGTTTATGAATATCTTTCGCATTTTGAAGATTTGCCGCCTTGATTGAATCCGCCCTCTGCTTCTGAGCAACATTCACATTATCCTGAAACGATCTCCTCATGTTGTCTATCACTCGGTCGGCCTCTGCCTTTCTCGCGACATCGGATCTGGCATTGGCGGCCTTCAAATCTTGATTTTCTCTTTCCCGCATGCGGATCTGATTGTTGACCCTCTCATAGACATCCCGCTTGGTGGATTCTTGTGATGCCGCTATTTTTTCCCTCTCATCAACTGCACGATCTTCAAATCGCTTGCGAGTTAAAGCCAAGCCATCTTCAAAACCCTGCCTGAGCAATTTTTCATTTTGCGCTTGATTTGCACGCTCTCGCCGGACCGTATCTTCTAGATCGTCAGAATTTTTCTGTCGGTTCTGTAGATTTCTAAGCTCCTGGTCGCGAAACCGTGCTTCTGAGGATTTTCTATAATTCCTTGCCTGAGTTTCAACATCCGACAGTTCACGTTGATGGTTCTCAGCAAGCATGTCGATTTCATTTGCGTGTCTTTGATTTATCCTCTCGCGGTAATCCTGAACTTCCTTTTGCTGCTGATCACGCATCGTCTTCATCGCTTCTGCTGTATACTCATCTTTCTGTTTGCTCGCCTTTAAATAATCAGCCGCAAGTTCCTTCATTCTTTGGTCGTTACGAAGCTGTGATTCCTTTAACTCCTCATTGGAAAACTTTTTTGTATTCTCTATTTTACGATTGCTGGAGTTCGCAGTCTGCTCCAGCTGCTTTTTATGGAGCTCTCTGACACTTTCCATTTCCTGTTGATATTTGTGATCACGTGAAGTGATCGACTCTTGGGTGGAGCGCTTAAGTTCGTTCAATTGAGTTTCGTGTGCCTTTTTAAGTCGTTCAATTTCTGAGGTGTGTTGTTCTGTTATTCGACGAAGTTCTTTTTGATGTTTTTTAACCATCTCACTTTCATTTTGGCGATATTCTTCTCGGGTGCGACGAACCTGATCATCCTGCCTTGAAGAATTGTCAGAACCGCTAATTGTCGACATGTCCACTCCTCCATGAGCGAGAATCTAATTCACTTGTTAGAATATCATATTGATGCCGGAAGACAGCCGCCGTCCGTGCGAACCGGACATAAGAAGAGGTACTTTAGTCGGGCAACTCGGGCCCTAGATAGTTGAGCTTTTTAAACAAATCTCGCATTTCTCTTTTTTCCCGCTCTTCAATTCGCCGTCGTTCCATTGCGCGCCGTTCACTCTCACGTAAGGCCGCAACTTGACGATTGACTTCCTTCTTTTGCCACTCAGCCAGAAGACTTGCCCGTTCACGCCGAGCTTGGACAAAAGCCTTGGCTTGTTCGAAAAAGCTTTCTTTACTCTCAGTCGAAAGAGACCACCAATTTTCAAGCGTGGAC
>JAPKGD010000256.1 GCA_026648125.1 Bdellovibrionales bacterium
CCTGCTGTCCCGGTCCGTCGATGACTGGAAAGATTTGCAGCGCCGCGTGGAAGACGCCATGGTCCTTTTAGATATGGCCGTGGAGGCCGAAGATGAAGGAACCTTTCAAGAGGTCAAACAAGAATCCTTGGCCTTGGGTTTACGCGCCGACGATTTAGAACTCAAAAGTCTATTAAATGGAGAAATGGATGGCAGTAGCGCCTACCTCAGTGTGAATGCTGGTGCCGGGGGGACAGAGGCCCAGGATTGGGCGCAAATGTTACTTCGCATGTACATTCGCTATGCCGAGTCACATGGTTACAAGTTAGAGACCATGGCTCTCTCTGAAGGCGAAGAAGCTGGAATTAAGTCAGCAACAATTCGAATTGAGGGGCCCTACGCTTATGGCAACTTGAAAGCTGAGAATGGAGTGCACCGCCTCGTACGCATAAGTCCCTTTGATTCCAATGCCCGACGGCATACGAGCTTTGCCTCAGTTTATGCTTGGCCTGAGATTGATGATGACGTCAGCGTAGAGGTCAAAGATGAAGACCTCAAAGTTGATACCTATCGCGCGAGTGGGGCGGGGGGCCAGCACGTCAACCGAACCGACTCAGCTGTTCGGATCACTCACGTTCCTTCAGGAATCGTAGTGCAATGTCAGAACGAACGAAGCCAGCATGCCAACCGTGATAAGGCGATGAAAATGTTAAAGGCGGCTCTTTACGAAAAGGAGCTGGAAAAGAGACAAAAGAAGCTCGACGAGTTGGCCAGCGGAAAAATGGCAAACGAATGGGGCAGCCAGATTCGCTCCTACGTGCTTCATCCTTATCAGCTCGTGAAAGACCACCGCACAGAGTTTGAATCGATGATGCCAGACGCCGTTCTCGACGGGGGAATAGACCCCTTCATACATGCGTTTCTAAAGCAGCGAGCACTTTTAGGGAAGGCACAAGGATGACCGGTTCTTACCTTGCGTGGAGATATTTAAAATCGAGTGGCGGACTGATGAGCCTATCCGCGGCACTCTCCACCGTGGGTATGATCATTGGAGTTGGGTCGTTGGTCGTGGCCATGGCGGTCGTGAGTGGCTACGAGACGACCTTAAAAAAATCGGTGATTGATGTCACCGGACATGTGGTTGTGTCTCGGACGGCAGGTCCCGAATCTCCCGATCAGTTTAAGGACTTGCTTTCGCGCATGAAGGACGCTGTCGCCTACACACCGTTTGTTTTTTTGGAAGCCGTTCTTGCCCACAGTGGCAAGCTTTCTGGAGTAGCGATTGAGGGAATTGATGAGGCAACTTTGCATCAAGTACTTCGCTTAAAATCGAGAGTGAGAGAGGGTGAATTTCGTCTCACTCGGGAAAGTGACGCCTCTGCCGCGCTCGTCGGCCAAGGTTTGGCGCGAAAGCACAATTTAAAAATTGGAGATCGCTTTCGGGTCGTATTGCCCGCGGCGGCGGATCAGGATCGCGGAAGGGTCAAGCCCCGAGTGGCCCGCTTTTATGTGACGGGAATTTTAGAGATGGGGCGTCACGATTTTGATGAACGCTATTTTGTCACCGATTTAAAGACAGCTCAGGATTTTGCTCAGATTGGGGATCAAGTCTCTGGGTACCGCTTTAAGTTTAAGAGTGACGAGGAAGCCAAGATATTTGCCCCGGAGTTGGATCGGGAGGTGAGGCCCCATTACCGGGTTAAGAGTTGGTACTCGGTCAACAAAAAAATTTTTCAAGCAATCGATTATGAAAAGCCAGTGATTTTCTTTGTGCTTTTGGTCATTGTTGTTGCCGCGGCATTCAATATTTCAAGCACTCTCTTTGTCAGTGTGATTCGCCGTTTTCGCGACATTAGTGTGCTTCGCGCCATGGGGGCGGGACGAGGTTTGATCATGCGAATCTTCACCGCTCAGGGTCTAATTATTGGGATTTTTGGCTCAGCTTTGGGTATAGTTCTCGGGCTCATTGCCACTGGGCTCTTTGTTTGGGCGCAAAACCATTGGACCTTATTGCCGGCCGAGGTTTACAAGATTGACCGAGTGTCTGTAGAGATTCGATTTTCTGACTTAATGGCGATTTTGGGAGCCGCTTGGGCCATATCATTTTTAGCGACCTTAGGGCCTGCGCGCCGTGGGGCTCGATTATCCGCTGTTGAGGGATTGAGGTACGAATGAGCTTGATGTCGGCGCGAAATATCACAAAATCCTACATCCAAGGCGGAAAAGAGCTGAGGGTTTTACAAGGATTAAGCTTGGAATTGGGTGAGGGTGATGATGTCTGTATTTTGGGCCCATCCGGTGCGGGCAAAAGTACGCTCCTACATATTTTAGGAACTTTGGATCGACCAACCTCGGGTCAGCTATTTTTTGAAAACAAAGACCTCTTTGCTCTCTCGGATGAGCAGTTGGCCACCTTCCGAAATAAGCATCTGGGCTTTGTGTTTCAATTTCACTACTTGCTCAGCGAGTTCACGGCGATTGAGAACGTTATGATGCCAGGACAAATCGGGGGGTTAGACGCCCGAACTTGCAGGCAGAGAGCCGAGCGCCTCTTGGGCCAACTCGGATTAACCGCTCGGGCTCGGCATTATCCATCTGAAATGAGTGGCGGAGAGCAGCAACGGGTGGCTATTGCGCGGGCCCTTTTGTGTGAGCCGAAGCTTCTTATGGCAGATGAGCCGACGGGAAATTTGGACACCGCAAATGCTAAAATCATTCAGGATTTGTTTTTTGATCTCAAGCAGGAGCTAGGACTCACGGTGGTCGCTGTGACTCATGACACCAATTTTGCGGCTCGATTTAAACGCCAGCTTCGCATGGCAGAGGGTCTTTGGGCGACGCCCCAAAGTGGTTGGTGACGCACGAAAGCGCTTTTGACAAGCCCCTGATTTCGGGCTACGCTACCACATTAAATTTGGTAAGTACTTAAAAACACTATGGATTTTCTTCGTTGAAGCGGATCGCGTTGTTCTCCATTTTGGGTCTGATTTTGGCCGTCGACGGGCAGGCTCAAACACGCGTGAAGCGAGCCGAGCCTAAGCGGGCGCAAATCGTCACGAAAATTGAAGTGAAGGGCAATCGAAAGATTGAGGCCGAAGCGGTACGAAGTAAGCTTCTCAGTAAAGAAGGCCAGCCTTTTGATGCCGAAAATATTCGTCAGGATGTTTTAACTCTATTTGGCCTGGGATACTTTTTTGATATTCAGGTGGAGCGGGACGATACGGGCAACCAAACACAGCTCACCTATGTTCTTACTGAAAAGCCGTCGATTGCAGAGATTCACTACGACGGCAATGAAGAACTCAATGACGATGAGTTGAAAGAAGCGGCGGGCCTGAAAGCCTATGAACTCTTAGATCAGAGCAAAATAACAGAGGCCGTGGAAAAGTTAGAAAAGCTCTATGAGGACAAAGGTTTTTTCTTAGCGAAAGTGACCACCAAGGTCTCCCCGGCGGAGAGTCCTGAACAGGTTATTTTGACATTCAATGTGCGAGAAAATGACAAAGTAAAAGTGAAGAGGATTACCTTCTTAGGAAATGACAAAATCCCTTCTGGTAAACTCAAGAGTGCGATGATGACTCAAGAGGGAGGATTTTTTAGTTTCTTGTCTGGCTCGGGGGCCTATAAGCAAGAGGCGTTTGATCGCGATGTGCAGATGCTGAACTTCCTTTATTTCAATGAGGGTTATGTTCAGGTCAAAGTGGATCGGCCCCAAGTTTATGTGACCCCTGATAAGACGGGGATTTATATCACGATTCGAATTGATGAAGGCGAACAGTTCAAAGTGGGCTCGGTGGATTTTGCCGGAGACCTTCTTTTTCCTAACGAAGAACTCAGTGAAATTGTCAAAATCGATGAGTCCGAATTATTTCGCTACGAAACTTTGCAGAATGATCTTAAGGAGCTTCAGGCGAAATACGGTGATTTGGGCTATGCTTTTGCGAACGTTATACCAAGAACTCGAGTGCGTGAGCAGGATCGAGAAGTGGATATCACTTTTGAAGTGGACAAAGGAAATAAGGTTTATATTGGAAATATTAACGTCGTCGGTAACACCAAAACTCGCGACAAAGTGGTGCGTCGGGAGCTAAAGATTCGCGAAG
>JAPKGD010000257.1 GCA_026648125.1 Bdellovibrionales bacterium
CCAGCGCCTGCGCGACGAGCGCCGCCCCGGAATCGGAGGCACTTCCCTGCAATTCGCATCGCACTTCCGCTTCGATGCGGACGGGCTTTCCGAAGAAATGCGTGAGGCCTATCTTCAGTATTCGATGAGCGTCATAGTTGGCCGCGCTCTACCGGACGTACGCGATGGTTTAAAGCCAGTTCACAGACGCTGTCTTTTTGCCATGTACGAATTAGGAAATAGTCACGATAAGCCTTATAAAAAATCAGCACGCGTTGTTGGTGATGTTATCGGTAAATACCACCCTCACGGTGATATGGCCGTGTACGACACAATAGTACGTATGGCCCAAGACTTTTCATTGCGTTATCCGCTCGTGGATGGTCAGGGTAACTTCGGGTCTATCGACGGAGACGCGCCCGCTGCTCCTCGATACACCGAAGTGCGAATGACTAAGCTCGCAGAAGAGCTTCTTACGGACATAGACAAAGAGACGGTTCCTTTTGGGTGGAACTACGACGATTCATTACTTATCCCACAAGTTCTACCAGCCAAATTTCCGAATCTCCTCGTTAATGGTAGTTCGGGAATTGCAGTTGGAATGGCAACAAATATTCCGCCCCACAATTTGGGTGAAGTGATTGATGGATGTATTGAACTTATTAAAAATCCCAATGTTTCGATTGATGAGTTAATACGCCTAATCCCTGGTCCTGATTTTCCTACAGCTGGTGTAATCGCTGGGGCGAACGGAATTATTTCTGCTTATAAAACAGGGCGTGGAGTAATTACTTTAAAGGCCGTTGCTGAAATCGAAACCAAAAAGGATCGAGAAGAAATCATTGTTACTGAGATTCCCTATCAGGTAAATAAGGCGAAGTTGATCGAGTCCATTGCGGATCTCGTTAAAGACAAACGAATCGAAGGTATTTCAGACATCCGTGATGAATCAAGCCGCGAAGGCATGCGAATCTTGATTCAGTTAAAGCGTGGTGAAAATGCTCAAGTAATTTTGAATCGCCTTTATAAATTTACACAAATGCAAGTCAGCTATGGAATGATCATGCTGGCGTTGGATGCTCGTAATCAACCGCAGATATTTAACATCAAGCAAATGCTCGAAGCTTTTGTGGCTCACAGAAAAGATGTGGTTACAAAGCGTTGTATATTTGATCTACGTAAAGCCGAAGCTCGCGCTCATATTCTCGAGGGATTAAAAAAGGCCCTCGATCAAATAGATGCGGTGATAGCAACGATTAGAGCGGCAAAAGAAGTAGATGTTGCTAAAGAGAACTTGATGAGCAAGTTCGGCTTTAGTGATAAACAGGCGGCAGCCATTTTGGAAATGCGCTTACAACGACTTACTGGCCTCGAGCGACAGAAGATTCTGAATGAACTTGAAGAGGTCAACAAAACCATTGCTTGGTTAAAGAAGGTACTCGGCGATGTGGGAGAGATTTTCAAGCTGATCGTCGCTGAGCTAGAAGAGATCAAGAATAATTTCTCTGATGTTCGAAGAACCAAAATTGAGAAATCCAGCGAAGAAATTTTAGATGAAGATTTGATCGCGCGCGAAGAAGTTGTCGTGTCGATGACTCACTCGGGCTATATCAAGAGAATCTCTCTGGACGAATACCGACTGCAAAAGCGCGGTGGCAAAGGTCTCAAAGGTGCCGAATCTCGAGAAGAAGATTTTGTAAATCGCGTTTTTGCTGCTGATACACTGACGACTATTTTAGCTTTCTCAGATCGCGGGAAGCTTTATTGGTTAAAGGTTCATCAAATTCCGGCTGGAACTCGAACCTCAAAAGGCAAGGCCATTAACAACATCGTCAACTTGGCGAGTGGAGAATCCATTCGAGCAATTTTGCCAGTCACCGAGTTCAAAGAGGGTCAGTACGTAGTGATGTTAACCGAAAAAGGGACCATCAAAAAGACGCCGCTTGAGGCGTTTTCTCGTCCGCGGCCATCTGGTTTGATCGCACTTACAATCGAACTCGATGACAACCTTAGTGATGCAAAAATTTCCACCGGCAATGACGATATTTTTATTGTTACTAAGGATGGAATGTCGATCCGGTTTGACGAGAATGAAGTGCGCCCTATGGGTCGAACGGCCCGCGGAGTTCGAGGAATTTCTTTGGCTAAAGATGACCGGGTGATCGGAATGGAGATTGTTACCAAAGACAGTAAAGAGACAGTCATGATGGTCACTAAAAACGGTTATGGAAAACGGACTTCGATGGAGGAGTATCGTCATCAGGGCCGCGGCGGAGTGGGAATTATCACGCAAAAGACGACGGATCGAGTTGGAGATGTAGTTAGTGCCCGCTTAGTGAACGATTCAGAGCAAATCTTGATCATGACGAACAATGGTCAAGCCATTAGAACTCGCTGTAAGGAAATTTCGGTCTTGGGTCGAAACACACAAGGTGTACGGCTGATGAACCTAAAGGACGACGAGTACGTAACTAGTGTTGCAGTCTTAGATGATGAGGAAGATGGCAAGGAGTAATGAAGTTTCTTTGCCGCCTTCTCATGTTGGTTTTTATAAAGCTAACTTTGGTGGGCTGCAGTCTCTCCTTTCAGAAAATAGATTTTCGGTCAGCCCAGAGCCTCTCTGAGCGCGGTAAATTTAAACAAGCGGTCGACAAATACTCTCGTGTCGTCAAGAGGCACCCCGAAGACAAATTGGCACTAGAAGCTGCTCGAAGAGCGGCCCGCATTTCTAGTTTTGAAGTAAAGGATTTTTCTCGTGCGGCTGAATTCTATCACCATTTAGTTCTCTACTCGCCCGATCAAAGTGAGAGAGTTGAGGCGCAAAAGTCATTGGTAGATATCTATTTTGATAAACAACTCAACTATGAAGACGCCGTAATTGAACTCAGTCGATTATTACCATTGGTGGACACAGCAGAAAGGTTTGGCATTAAATTAAAATTGGCTCGGGCTCATTTTTATTTAAACAATCTGCCACAGGCACTTGTTGAGGTTGAAGACCTTATTGTTAAAAGTCCTCCGGACGAAGTCGCCTTTGAGGCTCTTTTGTTTAAGGGAAATATTCTGCAAACCGAGAAGCGTCTTTCGGAGGCGACGAAGGTGTTTTTGGAAATTCAAAAGAAATATCCCCTTAGGGCACAAAGTGAAAATGTCGGGATGAGTTTGGCCGTCTGTTACGAAGAGCAGGGCGACCTTAAATCTGCGATAGGAGTTCTTGAGGACCTTCGAGAACATCACCCCCAGCCAGACTTTATCCAAATTCGAATTAACAAGCTAAGGGAGCGCGTGGCAAATTTGCCGGGCGCCCAAGGGTTCAAAAGGTAGACAGGCCAATGGCTGAAAAAAACAAAATGGCTGCATTTGTTGGCATAGGGTTTGAGATTATCGGAATACTTCTGTTAGCGGCTTGGGCTGGCAGTTGGCTAGATACGGCCTATGACCTCAAAGGTATGGGCACCGCTGGGCTGGTGATCTTGGGCCTCGTAGGGTGGCTTGTACACCTCCTGTACATGCTTAAGGGGCTCGACACGGATCAAAGCGAAGGCTGAGTATGGATAGCCTTCCACGATCTCTCTATCTGGGCCACGTTGTAATTTCTATAGTTGGATTTGGTCTTCTCTATGCTCAAGGAAGTATACAACACGCAATGTCATTTGGACTCGGTTCGGGGCTAGTTCTCCTCAATTGGATCATTCTTGCTATCTCCTGGGGTTCACTTCTTGGGAAAAAATCAATTGCGCTTGGAATCCCTATCATTGTAATCAAGTGGGCGATTTTTGGAGCAATTGGAATTTTCGCGGTTCGACAGCCATGGGTGGAACCCTTTTGGCTGGCACTTGGAATTGCGACCATCATACCGGCTATTGTGGTGATGGGCGGCCTTCGGCATCAGCGGAACCCTGGTGATGACCGTGCTCGAAAAGACCCGCGAAATCGGCGCGCTGATGGCCATGGGGGCCGAGCGTGGGTCCATCATGGCGATCTTCGTCATCAATGGATTCCTCGTAGGGTTTTACGGAGTATTGACCGGAACCACCCTCGGGTTGCTCCTCTGCAAGGCGATCGAGGTTCTAGAGATTCCCATGCCCGGGGG
>JAPKGD010000258.1 GCA_026648125.1 Bdellovibrionales bacterium
CGGGCTGAGAGAATCCGCAACGGGGACATTCCATACACTTAAAGACTAGCACGCCTCGTCAAAAGGTCAAACCATGGTCGTGAGTTTGATAGACTGTCGACCTATGGAACATATTCCTGTTTTACGAGACGAGGTGCTTTCTTTTGTTAAAGAGAGCGTGCGGCAGCCAGAGCTTGGCTTGGACGTTACTTTTGGGCGGGGTGGCCACACCATAGCCCTGCTCGAACAGTTTCCATCTTTAAAAATGTGGGCTCAGGATCGAGACGATGCCGCTATTCGCTTTGGGCGCGACAAATATTCTCAACTTGTCGAGCAGGGGCGGCTGTCTCTGAGCCAGGAGAACTTTCACGACGTGATTCTTGATGCGCCTCCTTCGACCGAGGGGTGGGACTTTATTCTGGCCGATTTGGGTGTCAGTTCGCCGCAGTTAGATGAGGCGGAGAGAGGGTTTAGCTTTTACCATGACGGCCCACTTGATATGCGCATGGATCGGCGCCAGGAGCTGACGGCCGCGGAGATCGTGAATACTTGGAGCCCCGATGATCTGGAAATTCTTTTTCGCGAATATGGTGAAATTCGCCGGCCCAAACGCGTTGTGGAAAAAATTTTGGAAGAGCGTCGGAAAAATTCAATTACGACGACATCTCAGTTGGCCAAGCTCATCGAAAAAACGGAGGGTTGGAGAAGTCGGGGCTTTCATCCAGCCACACAATATTTTCTAGCCCTTCGTCTAGAAGTTAACGCAGAGATTTCAGCCCTTCGCCCAGCAATGGAAAAAATGATGCAGAAATTGGCCTTAGGCGGGCGCCTTTTAGTGATCACTTTCCACTCTCTCGAAGACCGTATTATAAAGTATGCTTTTAAAGAGGCTAAGGAGTGGGGATTTCCTGTCACGAAAAAGGTGGTGGCCCCCTCACGTGAGGAGTGTAAGTCCAATCCGCGCTCTAGAAGCGCAAAGTTGAGAGTATTTCAGAGAGGGACCTCGCTTTGAGTGAAGATGGAGTTGAAAATTTAAAGCCATTTCTCAGTGTCACTATCATTATTGCGACCTTGTTCACGGTGGCCTTTATGAAGATGGAAGTCAGACGGTTGGGTTATGTGGTGCTCAAGGAGACTCGCCAATATAAAGCACTCAAAGATCAGTCGCGCCTGAAATCGATGGAGTATGCCCGTCTCACTCGTCCAGAACAGATCCGCAAGTATGCCATGTCACGATTGACTTTGAATGAGGCACGTAACGGACAGATCATTCAGCTGGTGGGGCGTCGGATCGCCGTTCCTCAGTAGATGATTTAGGGGAATCATGAAATCCAGACTCCTTCTTGTATTTATGGGGCTCCTTGGTTTGTGGCTGGCAATGTTTTTGCGAGCGGCTTACTTACAGATTATTCCCAATGAGCGTTTGGCTTCTTTGCAGCGCCGGCAATTTGCAACCAACTTGGAAGTGAGCGGGCGGCGTGGAGTTGTGGTCGATCGCTTTGGCCGGGAATTGGCGGCGAGTGTAGGGGCGCAGAGCCTCTACGCTGATCCTGCGATTCTTGAGCAGCCAAGGCTCGTCGCCCGGCGCCTCGCAAAGTTGCTCAAAATGTCGAGAACAGAAATTCAATCAAAAGTTCGTAATCGCGAGCGGCGTTTTGTTTGGATAAAGCGACGCCTTTCGCAGTCAGAAGCTGAAACAATAAAAAAATGGGAAATTCGTGGGCTTGGTTTGGTCGAAGAAGCTAAGCGGGTCTATCCAAACAACGAACTTCTCTCCCAAACTTTGGGATTTGTGGGTGTGGACGGCGATGGGTTAGAAGGTCTCGAACTTCGCTATGATCGTGAATTGAAAGGCGAAGAACGAAAAGTGGTATTACCTCGTGATGCGAGAGGGCGCCCACTTTTGCCTGAAGGCGGTCTTTTAACGAGTGTCCAAGATGGGGCTCGCATTGAGCTCACCATCGATAGTCAATTGCAGTTCATTCTCGAAAAGGAACTTGAGCAGACTGTTGCACAGTATGAAGCAGACAACGCCGTTGGTATTGTGTTGTCGCCGAAGACGGGTGAGATCCTTGCCCTCGCATCAAGTCCCTCTTTTTCCTCGGCGGATCCTTTTTCGGCCACACCTCTAGCGCGAAGAAATCGAGCCATTACAGATGCCTTTGAAGCGGGTAGTGTGATGAAAACGTTTGTTATCGCCTCCGCACTTCGCGAGGGAGTTGTTCGTCCCAGTACGCGCATCGATTGCGAGGGCGGTCACTTTAAGGTGGGTGGGCGCTGGATCCGCGAGGCGGAAGCTGACCATGACTTTGGCATGTTAAGTGTCGCTGAGATTCTTGCCTACTCATCGAATGTGGGAACCGCCAAGGTTGCCCTTCAGCTGGGTCCTGAAAAGTTGCGGCGGGCCCTTGAAATGTTTGGCTTTGGGAGAAAGACGGAAGTGGATCTTCCCGGAGAGTCCCGAGGGATTTTGCATCCTTTGCCATGGCGTCCGCACTTGCTCAGCAATATCTCCTTTGGCCACGGTCTTGCCGTGACGCCCATTCAAATTGCAACGGCCTATGCGGCCATTGCTAACGGTGGGTGGATAAAGCGACCGTATGTTGTTCGTCGCATCGAAAAAGCAGACGATGTGAAGGAGTTTACATCGCAGAATGTGCGTCGCGTTCTTAGCGATGAGCAAGCAGCGACAATGCGATTGATGTTGCGAGCGGCAACTATGGAACATGCTACAGGTGTGAAGGCGCGTATTCCCGGCTACCCGGTGGCAGGAAAAACAGGAACAGCCCAAAAGGTTGATCTGCAAAACGGTGGCTACTTGAAAAACGCTTATATCTCGAGTTTTGGTGGATTTGTTCCAGCCCAAGACCCAGAGTTTGTGATTTTCGTTGCGGTGGATAATCCGCGAAAGCAGTATTACGCCTCTCAAGTTGCTGCACCCGTATTTGCCCGGATAGCTCAATACGCTGTTCGGCAAAAGGGCCTTCCTCCGGTTCTTCTCTCAGAGGAAAATCTCTTAAAGGCAGGAGATAAGCTCGCGAATGAGGCCCGAAGAGATTTAGCCGCTTCGTTGGTTAAAAGCGTACCCGAGACATTGAGCGAAGTACCCGCGTTAGTTGGACTTACGGCTCGAGAAGTCTTTAACCGATTACGTGGCAGCGGGGTTGAAGTGGAGATCAAGGGCCGAGGTGTGGTCAGTTCAACCTACCCTGGGGCTGGGGCAGAGCTTCCTGATAATAAAAAAATTCGTGTTTTCTTGGAGCCAGTCGAGTAGGCCATTTTTATGCGATTATCACAGCTTCTTTCTATTTACCCACAACTTCGCTTGGGCGATCAGCCCAACCAAGAAATCACGGGACTTACAAATGATTCTCGAGAGGTCAAAAGAGGATCAGTTTATGTAGCCATTCGCGGGCACCAACAAGATGGTCATCAGTATCTTGAAAAGGTATGCGAGCTCGAGCCTGCGGCGATTGTGATCGATGACCTCTCAGCAGTTCCTGCGTCCTATCGCGGTGCTGTGGTGCATGTTGAAAACACACGATCAGCTTTAGATCATCTGGCGGCTCAATTTTGGGGACGCCCCGCGGACCACTTATTTTGTGTCGGTGTAACCGGAACGAATGGCAAAACCAGTACGACTTACATGGTGGAAAAGATCTTGTCCCGCTATGGATGGAAAACGGGAGTGCTCGGCACAATCAATCATCATCTTGGTGCCCACGTGTGGCCGTCACAATTGACTACTCCCGACCCATTAGTGTTGCAAAAGCGACTGGCGGAGTTATCAAGTCTGGGTGCCGAAGCGGTTGCATTTGAGGTTTCAAGTCATGCCTTGGATCAGGCCAGGGTTGACCATCTCCCGTTTGATGTGGCCGTCTTCACAAATTTGACTCGTGATCATCACGCCGAACCGCGACGAACTGTCCCGCGCGGTCGGGCGGCCGCTGGCGACCCACTACTGCGCCAGCAAGTTCGGCGTGATCGGGGTGACGCGCTCGGCCGCGCTGGCCTTCGCCCCCCTCGGCGTCCGGGTCAACGCCATCTGCCCCGGGATCACCGACACCCCCATGTGGGACCAGAT
>JAPKGD010000259.1 GCA_026648125.1 Bdellovibrionales bacterium
ATCTTCGTGAAAGCATTAGTGGAGTAAGTCTCGATGAAGAGACCACGAAGATGATTGAATATCAGAAATCATTTGATGCGTCGGCACGATTAATTCGAACGGCGGACGAAATGATGGACACAGTTTTGAATCTTAAGAGGCTTTAGAGGTTAATATATGCGTATCGCAGATAGTATGAATTTTGAGCAGGTGCGCGGAAATATCAGTAAGAACCGCTCGACGATGTCTGAGTTGCAGAACCAAGCGGCAACTCAAAAGCGGGTCAATAAGCCCAGCGATGATCCGGTGGCGGCCTCAAGGGTATTGGGAAATCGCATCGATTTTCAGGGCAACAAACAATACGTTAAAAACCTCAATTATGCGAAGGCGTTTCTCGAGACCACCGATCAGGCTCTTGGGGATATTTCAGAAAACTTGATGCGAGTGAAAGAGCTCGCAATTAATCAGTCTAACGATGCCAGTGCGAATGATGAATCCCGTCGGGTCGTTGCCACAGAAGTTGATCAGATATTTAACCAAATCGTAAACATCGGTAATCGGAAGCTCGGAGACCGCTTTATCTTTGGCGGGTTCAAAACGCAGAATCGTCCATTTGATATCAGCGGCACCTATCAAGGTGACTCGGGCGAAATGATGATTCACATAGATAAAGCGACATTTATGCCTATGAACGTCGCGGGAAATAAGGTCTTTCTTGGCGAAGGCCTTTCGGCTGACGGAATTGTTCATTCGACCCAGGAGCAGGCTCAAACCATTGAAGAATTCCGCAAGCGTCAGGTGGAGGAGCCCGAGTCCATCCAACGACCCAATCAATTCAATGGTCCAAGTCTTCGCGGTCCCGCCTCCGAAGAGCTGACAGAGGGTGTAGATGAATCGGGCGGAACAAACCTCTTTCGCGTGGTTAAGAGCCTCGAGATTGCCCTTCGTACAAATGACAAAGAGGGTGTTCAAGATACTTTGGATATGATTGATGAGGCTTTGTCTCAGGTCGTTTTGGCGAGAGCACAGGTGGGAAGCCGGGCGACAGCCGTGAACAATCTTCTCGAAAGCCTTGAAAAATCGAAGGTCGATAATCAGATTGCCATCTCGCAAAATGAGGACGCTGACATTTTTTCAACAGTCAGTGATATCAATAAGACAGAAGGCACGCTCCAGGCGACGCTGCAGACCTCGGGCAAACTGATTCAACCTAGCCTTCTTGATTTTCTCAGATAGGTCAGTTCCTTGGACAATTCGGGAGCTTAAACCCTCAAACCCTGTGCACCAATTCGCTTTGGGCCCAGCCAATTCTCCCCATATTTCGGAGAGGGCGATAAAGAGAGTTAACGTGAGCGCTTCATCGGTACCACCGATTTAATGTATGATGGCCCCTTCTTTTTTATGGCATGATTGAAAGTTTGTCGGCGAGAGCAACATTTCAGCTAGCCTTTCACAATCATCAATAGTGTTGGCTGTTGGTAGTTGCCTTAAAATTTCAGTTAATGTTGTAAACGGATCCTTGCCGTTAAGCGACCTCGCCCCACGCATAGTTGAAATTTGAAGGTTGAGTGGCTCAACCAATCTGTGTTTTCAATAGGTTATCAGACAAATTGAATCGCAGAAAAAGAGAGGAGCCACCCAATGGCAAACGTACTCAAAGCGGTGAGAAAGATCAACCGCAAGCCCTTAAAACACGCCCGTCGTCAGGATGTTCTCGAGGATAAATTCGAAGGGCTCGACGGCCCGATCGACACGCAGCATTTGCTGATTTCAACGCTGCTGCCGCCGGCGATTAAGAAGTTCATCAAGGAATGTGAACGCGAAGTCGAGCATCTCTGCGGCGAGCGCTACAAGCACGGGAAACAGAATCAGCGATGGGGCGATCAAAAGGGATCGATCGTTCTGGCCAACCAGCAAGTTGCCGTGCCGAAACTTCGCGTTCGATCCAAGGCGGGCATCGAAGTGCCGCTCAAGACCTACGAGGACTTTCAAGATCCGCGGTTGTTCGACCAGGCGGTCTTTACCGAGGGACTTAAGCGTGTGTCTCAGCGCGATTACGAAAAGGGCGTCATGAAGATCGCAAACTCCTTCGGTTTTAAGAAGAGCTCCGTGTCACGCCGATGGATCAAGGCGACGGCCGGCAAGATCGAGGAGTTACAAAAGCGTTCGCTTAAGGAGATGGACATCCGTGCGATTTTCATCGACGGCAAGCGGTTCAGAAGGCACGGCGTGATTATCGCGCTTGGTGTTGCGAGCGACGGGCGCAAGTTCGTGCTCGGCATCTTTCAGGCCGACAGCGAAAATCACGAATCGTGTTTAGAACTGCTGAACGATCTTGAGAGGCGCGGTCTTCCAGAAGCCGGACTGCTCTTCATCGTCGACGGCGGAAGCGGCCTCAACAAGGCGCTAAAAATAAAATACGCCTGCGACGACAAACGCCGTCGGCGAGCTATCCGAATCCGCTGTCACATCCACAAGTGGCGCAACATCGAGAAGGCGCTTGGCGATGACGCTCACAAGGCCTCAGCGCTCTTCTGGGGCTTGAGAGACGCAAAAGACCTGGCTGAGGCCAAGGTTATCTCGGATCGCCTAGAGAGCGTCCTGCGTGATTTAAACATGTCGGCTCTCGAGAGCTACCGAGAAGCGAAAGAAGACTTGCTCGTCATCCACGAACTGCGTTTATCTCGCCAACTCAAACGACTTTTCTCAACAACGAACCCGATCGAGTCGCTCAACTCGCTGATCGAAGAAGACATGAGACGCGTGAAGAAGTGGAAAGACTCTGAGCATTTTCAGCGCTGGCTCGCCACTTACTGTTTACACTCGGAGAAAAAGATGCGGCGAGTACGCGGCTTCCAGGCTTTGCCGGGTCTGTGGGCATCGCTGCGTAGCCTGGCGGAAGACAAACAATTTGACTCAACACAAGAGGCAGTTTAACAAATGAACCCGTCACTCAGCCGGCGAATCTCAACTGAACGAGGGGCATGATCTGAAACCCCATGAGGGATGACTTGGACGACCCATCTTTACTTAAAAAACCAATTCAATTTTGATTCTTGATTTTAAGCATCAACAATTCGGGAGAGATCGCCCTCGGTAAGGCGGAAGACCGTCCATTCGTCCATTGGTTTGGCGCCAAATTTCTTATAAAAATCAATGGCAGGTTGATTCCAATCCAGAACTGACCATTCCATGCGTCCGCAGCCTCGTTGATGAGCGAGTTGAGCAACTTCCTTAAAAAGAGCTAAGCCGATTCCCTTTCCACGCACGTCAGGCTCAACAAAAAGATCTTCAAGGTAGATTCCAGGCTTTCCCAAAAAGGTCGAAAAATTGGTAATGAAAAGAGCAAATCCTACGACCTCAGACTGATATTCCGCCAAAATCACTTCAGCTGCCCTATCCTCTCCAAAGAGGTTTTTCTCAATGAGGCTAATGTCTGAACTGACTTCGTGGGAGAGTTTCTCATATTCGGCCAGACCTTTAATGAGTCGCAATATGTGTTTGGCGTCGTCTTTTTGGGCTGGGCGAATTCTAATCATTATCTCTGCTCCTCCGTAGAGTGAGGGAGTTAGCAGTCAAAGAATATCGACGCAAGGGGACAGTGGCGGAGAAGGTATCGGGCAATTAATTAAGCTTATAGGGGCTTGGGGTGATTGTTATGGAATAGGTAGATTTTACCCTCTAAAGCACCTCCATGACGAATTTGATGCAGGAACGAGCAATCAATGAAAAATTATCGATGATCTTAATGGGGTCGGCTGGGTAGCTAAGGGGATTCACACGAATAGGGGAGAGAGTGTGGCAAGGGTAGCGGGGTTAATTCTATATTTAAGCATGAGCCTCTGGGGAGTTTCTCTTTGGGCGGACGATTCAGAGCGCTTAGCGCAAGTCATTCAGCGGGTGAAATCTGAGCTGGCTATGGGGCAAAAGGGGCAGGATGAGCGGAAAGCCAAACCCCTGAGTAGTTACAATTAAACCGGGCAATCCATCCAACCTGTTTTGAACCACTGAGACACGAAGGCACGGAGTTTTTTAAATGGGTTTCCT
>JAPKGD010000026.1 GCA_026648125.1 Bdellovibrionales bacterium
CTTCTGCTCCACGAGATCCTCCCGAGTCGCGTGCAAAGCGGGCACGCGGTGCCGGCCGACGTGTGGCCCGCTCGATTCGAGCGGGCCGCGATTTCGTCAACGCTTCGCCATCGCGGCGGCGCGGCCGAGCGTGACAGGCCGGACGATCAGCGGTCGCCGAGGCCCGGCGGGGCCCGCAAGGCGACTCGTGCGCCCATGATCTCGGTCACTTGGGCGAGATTTCCCTGCTTTTGTTGGTCCTCAAACTTTAAAAGGTAATCGGATATGGCGTCTACCTTCCTTCGCCGAGCCTCCTCAATGCTAAAGGCAAGGTTGGGATAGTTCCGATCTTCTACTTGGACTTTTGGATTTGGAAAACTATCCTCTTCAGTGGACCCTGAATTCCAACCAGCTACGATTAGTCCAGAAAGAAGAAAGAACGGAAGGAGCACTCTAGCTCTTGCAGTCGGCACTCTAGTTCCCAATCCCAAAAATATCACGGCAGCAAAGAGAAACACCGTGGCTATTATTGCACGTACCGATACGGTCTTCACTGCGGTCTTTAATAATGAAAGTCTCGATTGAGAAGCGTTCTTTTGGTTCGTCTCAATTATGCTCGAAATAGCGACCCACCTCGACCTCAATCCCTCTAACCGAGCAATCAATTCTTCGTCTACAAAAGCGTCTTTAGAACGACCTTCATTTTCAAGGACAGACTCTATGGAAGAACTCAGATACCTAACGATACCGAGAGGACCAGAGTTCTCAAATCTTCTGTAACCCTGTTTTGAACTGGCGAATACCACTTCGGGCATCTTTTTGATTTCCTCAACAGTAGTAATAGTGGGCATTCGAACAAATAGGTCTCTCATTGCAATAGTGTAAGCAGGTAGACAAAAAGAGACTCCGCGATCCGCCTTCCAAATGTCGCACCACCGATTGTAATAGTCCTTCATCCAGGCCCAGTAGGCTTTTCTGAATTCCCCGAAGTCCTTAAACTCTTTAAGCTCAGGTTCGGGATCAGCCTTTACCATGGGTGCAGGAAGACGTTGTGAATTTCGAACTATGTTATCCAAATAGATCTTTAATAGAGTTGCTGACATCGGCCGCTGCAATACTTCATTTGATTCAAGTTGCTGAGAAATTCCGGTAATATAGTTTTTTATTCCTTGCCTCGAGGCCTCGCGGATTTGCGGCGGCAAACTTTCAGAATAAGTATTGATAAACCGAACATAGAAATCTAGAGCACGCGCAATCCGCTGCTTTTGGTCTACTTTATAATTTGGGAAATCTTGGTCATTGGGTTTTATCTTAGGATTAGGAAGGTCTGAGGATTTAAATATTCCCGATGGCAATTCTTGAGCACCTAACTCTTGATCGTCTTGAGCCAAACCAAATGTGGGTGATATCGAAATGCAAAATATGATTACGAGTTTCACAAGAAAATTTGCCACCACTCACCTCTTCCTTGCCATTTGGGATAGAGTGAATGCCAAAGTTGCACTCACAATTCCAAGGAATAGGAAAAACCAAACTTTTCTTTGATACTTCGAAAGCTGTACGACATCTACAATCATGCTGCGGTTAGACTCGATGGCCTCCCCTGATGTGGCTCGAGCAACGGCACCAACCAAACGTTCCGCCGTATCAATCAGATTTGTATAAGGCGAATCTTGCCCTTGAGCCCCCTGCCCCTGAGCCAAGCGATCCATTCGATCCAAAATATCTCTTTCTATAAACTGCCAACCCATTTGATCAATGTCCCTCGCCCGCCAGACAAGGCGCCGGTGCAGCTGAGATCCGGCGTTCTGAACTTGAAGAAGTGCATTCATATTGGCGGATTCAATTAATCTATCAACCCATCTCAGAATGTCACGATATCCAAAAGTACCTGTTGGCAACCCCCTTGACTCTTCAAATTCAACTGCAAATTGAGAAACATATATTCTCGAGAAATCCCTGAGAAGCCGACGAAGGACTTCAATTCGAGATGAATAGCCTCTGTAATCATTTAGATTAAGGTCATTGATCCCAATCATTGGCCGAGGATAATATCTTCCAATAAGTTCCTCTGGTGCCGGCCTGATCATTTTCAGAGCGCGTTTCCTTAAGGGAAAGCGAATGTCCCAGAACTCCAAGTCCCAATTTGACTTTGGTAATACTTTGAATCTCGAAATTCTATCTGAAAACTCCAGAAAGACTTCTCGCCAAGGATATGCTCCAGGAAGCAACTCATGATCTCTCTCAAACTCCCTAGCAAAGGCCTTTGCATAGGCCTCGGCAAAGACAAGCTTGTTCTTTTTCCAACTTGCTAAATTTACCTTTTCGTCTCCATATTCCCTTCGACGAATTGAGGAGATGGCTCTTTTAACTTCGGGGTCAGTCATGACATCGAGAGGCCAAAGCGGCGCCACGAGATCGTCTTCAGAAAAAAAAGTTTCTTCCGAAGCGTCAAACTCATCCGCCAAGACAAAGCTTCCTGCCAGAAATATTGCTATTGAAGTCAGCGAAGCTAGCCCAAATTGCTTAAGTGGTCTTGGCATCATTTTCGTCTCCGCAATAAGAATTCCTGCGGTTCAACTGGAGATCGAATTTGCGCTACATCGAAAACAATTCTTTCAGCAAATGGCTCCTGCCTGATTGGGCAATCCCTTACGTCACAGACCCGACAGTATGCTCTTCGACAAGGATCCACGTGAAAGTTCATTTCTCCGCCGTAATCGTAGCGTTTGATGACAGCCTTTTCAAAAGCGTTAATAGCTTCGTGAACTCGCTTTACATCCCAATTTTCAGGTATCACCACATGCGCATCAATGTGGTGATACCAGCCCGACCGAATCATTCGCACATGGTGTATCTGAATAATACCTGCTTGAGCTCTTTCACTGAAGACCTGAGCCAATGACCTCAATGCCTCTGGATCTTCCCGATCCATTAATCCACCGATTGACTCCTTAACCAAACCAAAACCATTCCATCCCAACCAGCCTCCAACTATAACTGCGGCGGCTTGGTCGATCCAATTCGCGCCAGTCAGTTTGACAAGAATCAGGCCGAGAATGACTCCCGCACTGGTGTAGAAATCAGATATGACATGGGTTCCGCTCGCGCGAAGAGCTACTGACTGGAACTTTTTACCCCTGGAAACCAAAAATAATCCGAGAGCCAGATTAGCAAGTCCCGCTCCTGCCACGAGCAGAAGCCCCTCTTTCAAGCGAGACGGAGCCTGACCGTGCCACCAGGCTTGAATCGCTTCCGAAATAATTAAAAGGGAAGCAAAAGCAATGAGCCCCCCCTCAAAAGCGGCTGAGAAAAACTCAATTTTTCCATGTCCATAAGGATGGTCTTCATCTTTAGGTTTCGCCGAATACCAAATGACCAAAAGAGCCATTCCTGCGGCCACTACATTAACGATACTTTCTACTGCGTCTGAATAAATGCTTTGGGAGTGAGTTAGGTTGAAAGCCGCAAATTTTACGACGAGGAGGACGATACTCACGACAAGCGATATCATGACAGCCTGCGAACGATATCGACGCTCTCTATCTGTTAAAATGTGACTTTCTAATCCCACACTTCTAGATGCCACAATTTCAATGGTTTGGCCAATTGAGTGAGGGCAAAATGACTTAAGTTTTACTCGGTCGGCGTTGATTTGCGCCAGGACCCGCCTTTGGAAACGTCGAGTCGTCACTCCATTCCACGCGATTTCGCCCGCCCTCTTTGGCTCTATAGAGGGCCTGGTCGGCGATTCGAACGAGGGCCCTCGCGTCGATATTGTGCTCGGCCGGACTAGCAATCGCAAAACCTATGCTGGCGGTAAGGTTTATCGAGTGGTTATCGCTCGAAAACGTGTGATTTTCTATTCTCTCTCGAAGACGTTCCGCAAAGACCTCCGCCCCCTTCAAATCAATCTCCATAAGGGCCACCAGGAATTCGTCCCCACCATAGCGAGCTGCAAAATCCACCTTTCGAATATTCTCTCTGATCATCTTTCCAACTTCCGCAAGTACGTAGCTCCCGAACAGGTGATCATGCTGATCATTGACCCTTTTAAAATGATCCATGTCCATCATCAGAACACAAACCGAGCGGCGATATCTCCGCGCTCGGTCGAGCTCAAAATCCAAGCGCTTGTAGAGGGACCTCATATTGAACAGACCGGTGAGATCATCGATGTCTACAAGCTCCTTAAGCTTTTCATTTGCCCGGGTCAGGCTATCATTGAGGTCTTTGATTCGAAGCTGGCTACGCACGCGGGCTAAAAGCTCAAGAGTATCAAAGGGTTTTCGAATGTAGTCGTCGGCCCCGGCATCCAGACCTCGAATGACATCCTCCGTCTCAGACTTTCCCGAAACAAAAATCACCGAAACATATTCACCCTTGGCCCTTAGGGCCTTGAGGGTCTCAAGACCATCAAGTCCTGGCATGCTCATGTCCAATAAAACCAGGTGCGGCCGCCAGGAATTCATCTTTGCAATGGCCTCTTGGCCTGAAGTGGCGGTGTCAACTTGATACCCTTCAAACTCGAGTGACTTTTGGGTGATTCTCAAGCTCGAAGAATCGTCATCTACAACCAGAATTTTACGCTTTTGATTCTCGAGCTCTGCCGACATAGCTCCATTCTAAATCCAGATTACCCCTCCAAGAGAGGCCTGATTCGTCAACCTGGCCGCTTGACCAGGTCTTTCACCTTCGCAAATCCCTCTGTCGGTTGACTCCAAGCGGCGAGTCGACTATCAACCTTTGCATTAACTTGAAGCTAGCGGAAATTGCTCGCTTTTTGAGCATTATGGGGGTTCATGGCCTATCCTCACAGTGAGATTGATCGTAAATGGCAAGAGCGCTGGCTCAATGCCAAATGCTTTCATGCTGAGCTGGATGCCTCGCGGCCAAAGTTTTACGCTCTGGATATGTTTCCGTATCCCTCGGGAGCGGGACTCCACGTAGGACACCTCGCTTCCTACACTCCCACCGACATTGTCGCCCGCTACAAGAGAGCCAGAGGGTTTAACGTTCTCCATCCCATGGGTTACGACGCCTTTGGATTGCCCGCGGAACAATATGCCATCCAGACGGGAATTCACCCTGCCGAAACAACAAAAAAGGCGATTGAGAATTTTCGCAGACAACTTCAGTCATTTGGGTACAGCTTTGACTGGAACCGTGAAATCTCCACGTGTGAGCCTGAGTACTATCACTGGACGCAATTTATATTTTTGAAACTTTTTGAAAAGGGCCTGGCCTATCAAAAGGAGGTCCCCGTAAATTGGTGTCCCGAACTTCGTACCGTTTTAGCCAACGAAGAAGTCGTGGATGGTAAAAGTGAGCGCGGCGGCCACCCAGTCATCCGGGTTCCTATGAAGCAGTGGATGCTCAAGATCACGGAATATGCTGAGCGCCTATTGAAAGATCTAGAAAAACTAGATTGGCCCGAGCGAACAAAAGAAGGCCAAAGAAACTGGATTGGAAAGTCTGAAGGAGCCACCGTATTTTTTCCGATTTCTGGGTACCAAGAGAAATTAGAAATATTCAGTACCCGACCAGATACCATATTCGGCGCCACCTTCATGGTTCTCGCTCCCGAGCACCCTTTTGTTGATCAAATAACGACAGCCAAACAAAAGGGTGCGGTCGATGAATATAAGACCCTGGCTTCTCGCAAACTTGAGCTCGATAGAAAATCCGACACCAAAAAGTCTGGCGTGTTTACTGGAGCTTACGCACTAAACCCACTTCTTCCGGAGAGCGATCCTCGGTCAAAGATTCCGATTTGGATCGCAGACTATGTTCTTATGGACTACGGTTCCGGAGCGATCATGGCTGTCCCAGGACACGATCAAAGGGATTTTGAATTTGCCACTCAGTTCAGCCTCCCCATTCAACGGGTGGTTCAGTGCGATGGCGATCTCCCGTTTGAGGGTGAAGGAACGGCCTGTAATTCTGAATTTTTAGATGGACTGCCTAAGACCGAGGCCATTTCCAAAGCGATATCAGAAATTGAAAAACGAGGTCTTGGCAAAAAGAAGGTCACATACAAGCTTCGCGACTGGTTGTTTAGCCGCCAGCGCTATTGGGGCGAGCCTTTCCCCATTGTTCATTTTGCAGATGGCCCCCGGGCCCTCAGTGAAGACGAACTGCCTGTGCTGTTACCCCAGGTCGCAGATTACCAGCCCACTGAAAAAGGCGAGCCGCCACTGGCTCGGGTCAAAGAGTTTGTATCTTACAAAAGCCCCACGACGGGTGAGGTTGGAAAACGTGACACGGACACAATGCCCGGGTCGGCGGGATCTTCTTGGTACTTTCTCAGGTTTACAGACCCCAAAAACCCAAGCTCGCCTTTTGCGTTTGAAGCCCAGAAATATTGGATGCCGGTAGACCTCTACGTGGGAGGGGCGGAGCATACTGTTGGGCACCTCCTCTACGCTCGGTTTTGGCAAAAAGTACTCTTTGATGTGGGCTTGGTAAGTCATGACGAGCCATTTAAAAAATTGGCTCACCAAGGAGTCGTATTAGGTCCTGATGGTCAGAGAATGTCTAAATCTCGGGGCAATGTGGTTAACCCTGATGATGTTAAAGAAACCTACGGCGCAGATGCCACCCGGCTTTACATTAGCTTTTTAGGCCCATTCGACAAAGATAAGCCTTGGTCGAGTCAGGGTATTGAGGGCGTTAAGCGCTTTCTTGACCGACTCTGGAGGCTCGCTGTTGATGAAACTGGAAGCCCCCATTTTACCGATGAGCCGCTATCAACTGAGCTTGAAAAGCTTCTCCACAAAACCATAAAAAAGGTCGGCGAGGATTTGGAGAATATGAGCTTCAACACGGCGATTAGCGCTATGATGATTCTCATCAATGAGATGTATAAAGCAAACAGTCGTTCGAAGCGGGCATTGAAGCCTTTATGCCAACTTTTAATGCCCTTTGCGCCACACCTAGCGGAAGAGCTATGGGAAAAGCTCGGTGAATCGGGTTTTGTATCCGTTTCTACGTGGCCAGCCTACGAGCCGTCGCTCGTCATCGATGAAAAAGTCACTATGGCTGTTCAGGTTAATGGAAAGACTCGCGGAACCGTCGAGTTGAGCCCAGACTCGGACGAAGAGGCGGCCGTGAGTGCGGCACTTTCTTTGACAACTGTACAGAATGCACTTGCCGGAAAATCGCCTAAAAAGGTGATATACAAACCCGGCAAGATTTTGAATTTGATTGGTTGAGGAGTTTTTAAGGGATGGAATTTATGAAAGAGCGTAATTCAAGCCAGCCATCAGTAGAGAGTAACAACGTCGAAGAGTGGAGTAGCCGAAAAAGCGCCGAACTCTACGGCATCAATTACTGGGGTAGTCAGTACTTTAGGATCAATGAAACGGGACATGTCGAGGTCACTCCGGAAGGCCCAAAAGGTGCCCCCCTCGACCTCTTTCATCTCGTAGAAGATTTGCGAGAAAGGGGAATTCGGGTCCCCATTCTCCTGAGATTCCCGGACATTGTAAGATCTCGAGTCGAACTCCTCAATCGTTGCTTTTCAAAAGCTATTGAAGATTACAAGTATGGCGCAAAGTACTGTGGGGTTTATCCGATCAAAGTGAATCAACAGCGCCATCTGGTCGAAGAGATTGTTGAGTTTGGTCACAATCATCTTGTGGGGCTTGAAGCGGGAAGCAAGCCAGAGCTCATGGTCTGTCTGGCCATGATGGATACGCCTGGAGCCTTAATCATCTGTAATGGCTTTAAAGACGAAGATTACATCGAGATGGCTTTGATCTCTCAAAAGCTTGGCCGAAATACTATTATCGTTGTTGATCGCTACAGTGAATTGAAGACCATCATCGAGGCGGGAAAACGCCTCGATATTAAACCCAAGATTGGTTTTCGCACGAAGCTAAACACACCTTCTGCTGGTCGGTGGGCTGAGACGGCAGGGGCCAAGTCAAAATTTGGTTTGAGTCCTTCCGAAATTGTGCGCGGAATTGATTACCTGAGGAGCGAAAATGCTCTCTCTTGCCTTGAACTTCTGCACTTTCACGTGGGATCACAGGTGCCCTCAATTCAGTCTATCAAAGCAGCTATAAAAGAGGGGGCAAGAGTTTACACAGAGCTTTGCGCCATGGGCGCAACAATGAAGTATATCGACGTCGGCGGAGGCTTAGGTGTTGACTATGATGGATCAGGCCGAAGCGATAGTTCGACCAATTATTCGGAACAAGAATATGCCAATGATATTGTGGCAACTCTTCAGTCCATTTGTGACGAGAAAAAGTTGCCTCATCCAAACATTGTAACTGAATCAGGTCGCGCACTCGTTGCCCATAGCTCCCTCCTTGTATTCGATGTGCTTGGAACTAATGAAGTCCAGATCCGTACACCACAGCCTCCAAACATGGAAAAAGACTCGCGACTCGTTCAAGATCTTTGGGAGATCTTTAAAAGCGTCAATAAGGAAAACATTAACGAGTACTACAACGATCTTATCGAAAAACGCCGCGATACCTTGCAGCTTTTCACCTATGGCGTTTTGAGTCTCGAACAGCGCGCGAAAGCAGAGGACTTATATTGGGCTATTGCAACTAAGATGCATGACTTGTCGAGAAAACATAAAGATGCTGAACACATCTACGATGCTCTTGAGCAAGAGCTCTCCGACACCTATTTCTGCAATTTTTCTGTGTTTCAGTCCCTGCCCGACTCATGGGCGCTAGGACAAGTGTTTCCTGTTATGCCGATTCATAAATTGACAGAGCGACCGGACCGCCGGGTCACCCTCGTCGACCTCACCTGTGATTCCGATGGACACCTATCAAGGTTTATCGATGCCGAAACCGGCGGAGAGCAAAAATACCTCGAGGTCCATTCCCTTCAGCCAGGCCAAAATTACTATCTCGGAGTATTTATTGCGGGTGCTTACCAAGAAATCCTCGGAGATATGCACAATTTATTCGGCGACACAGATGCGGTTCATATCACTATGACCGAGCATGGCACCTACAATGTCGAGCACGTGGTTGAAGGCGACTCAGTTAGGGATGTTCTTGCTTACGTGGAATATCAAAAATCCGAGCTACTCGAACGCGTAAGAAAGGCCACTGAACTCAGCATATCTGGCGGAAACATTTCACGCTCCGAAGCTCGTTTACTATTGGAATTGTATGAAAAGGGCCTTAACGGCTATACATATTTAAGGGAAAATTTATAAATCTTGGAGACCTTCATGGGACCGATTAGTCAATTTGTTCAACACCACTACCGTCACTTCAACGCTGCTGCCCTCGTCGATGCGGCGAAAGCTTATAAAGAGCACATGAATAATAATGGTAAAATGCTCGTGACCTTGGCTGGAGCGATGAGCACCGCAGAGCTGGGATTATCGCTCGCTGAAATGATTCGCAAAGGTATGGTCTCAGCCATCTCATGCACCGGCGCAAACCTTGAAGAAGATGTCTTTAATTTGGTGGCGCATGAGCATTATGTACGTGTTCCAAATTATAGGGAATTAACTGCTGACGATGAAATGGCCCTCCTCGATAAGCACCTCAATCGGGTAACCGACACCTGCATACCTGAGGAAGAGGCCATTCGCCGAATTGAACGTCAGATTTTAGACAAGTGGCAAAAGGCCTCAAAAGAGGGAAAGTCCTATTTTCCACATGAATATTTCTATCAAATTTTGAATGAAGGTCTCCTCAAAGATGACTATCAGATTGATCCAAAGAATTCCTGGATGGTTGCGGCCGCTGAACGAAATTTACCCATCAGCGTCCCTGGATGGGAAGATTCCACACTAGGAAATATCTTTGCCGGACATGTGATCAGTGGTGACGTCAACCGATCGGCCATGAAAATGGGCATTGATTATATGATCGAGCTGGCAAAGTGGTATCAGGAGAATGAATGCAACCAAGGAATAGGCTTTTTCCAGATCGGCGGAGGAATCGCAGGAGATTTTCCCATTTGTGTTGTACCCATGCTTGAACAGGACCTCGGAAGAAAAACCGCGAAATGGTCCTATTTCTGCCAAATCAGTGACTCCACCACAAGCTATGGCTCGTACTCAGGAGCTGTACCGAATGAGAAGATCACCTGGGGCAAATTGGATAAAGGTTCAAAGAGGTTTATCGTTGAGTCGGATGCTTCGATCGTTGCCCCACTGATTTTCGCTTATGTTTTGGGCTGGTAAATAGCATTTTAAGGACAATAGATGATGTCCTCAAAAGTTTCGAAAAACATCTTTGCCTTTGCATTTGGGCTAGTTTGTGTTGCAGCTTTAGTGGGTATAACTGAGGGCATCTGCTTCTACCTAAATCAACGTGACCACAAAATAGATTTTTATCGGCAACTTAGTCCCGCTCCCACCAGTCGAAGTGAGATAGACAGAAAATTTGAAATCACCGCAGGAACGCTCAAGCTTCCTATTGTCTCCCCAAATCCAACCAGCTGGTCTTTTAGACCAAATCGTAAAAAAGTCTTTCAGTTTGATCGCGAACTTTATGAATGGGGCGACCGCGGTTTTTTTCAACCTGTGGTTGGTCCGGTGCGAGCGACCGTAAATGATTTGGCGAGTGGTAGACAGATCTATGATGTTACTTACACAATGGACGAGCATCATCGGAGAATTACATATATTCCAAAGGAAGAACCTCCCTTCTCAGCCCTATTTCTTGGGGGATCCTTTGTTTTTGGAGAAGGCTTAGAGGATGCTGATACTCTTCCTTACCAATTTGGCTTAATAGATCCTGACTTCCGAACCTATAATCTTGCTTTTAGGGGCTATGGTCCAAATTCGGTATTATTGCGACTTCAGCGGGAAGATTTGCGATCAACCATTTCACCTAAAGGTGGGGTTAGCTTTTATTTTTTCATCAACGACCATATCAACCGTGCTCTGGGCAGCCTAGACGGCTACTCTTGGAGAAGAAGATTTCCCTACTATGAAGTCGAACCTTCTGGACAGTACCAACTGAGAGGATCCTTTTCTGAGACATTTCCCTTCCGAGACTGGCTCTTTTTGCTTTTAGAACAAAGCGAGTTTTTTAGATTTTTTCAGATC
>JAPKGD010000260.1 GCA_026648125.1 Bdellovibrionales bacterium
GGCTGGATATTTCAGGCGCACTGCTGGCTGGATGGAAAACTCGACCAGGCCGTCCATAGAGCATGCAAAGCTCACTCGGACCTGATTCCTTGACAGAAAGCCTGGATATTGTTTAGCTTCATACTGCTCAAAGGATTTATTTAATCCGGATCCGGGGAAAGGATATTCTTGCCGTGGCGCCTGCCACTGAACGCCCGACCATTCTGGTTGTGGATGACTCCGAACAGACTCGTGTCATGCTGACCGGGTACCTCGAAGCACAGAACTTTCGAGTTCTGACTGCGGTCAATGGCCGTGAAGGGCTTGAGCTGGCTCAGCAGCACCGCCCTCAGTTGATTGTCATGGACCTTGTCATGCCGGAAAAGGATGGCCATGAGGCATTGGATGCCCTGGCGCGGTCTCTGTTTTCGAATTGTTGTCCGACAGAACAAGTTTTTCGGCACCTGCGGTCTGAGCGGTGACCTTGACCTCGCTTTGCTTGGCCGCCGCCACAATTGAATCTTTTGGCTTCGCTTTGGCTTCAATTTTGTCTGTATTAGTTGGAGGCTTCGCTTTGGCTTCAACTTTGTCTGTATTAGTTGGAGACACCGATTCGGTTATCTCATTCGGCCGGGGACCTGACTCATCTTCTCTTGCCACTTCAAGCTGGGGCTTCACCTCAACCAGCACCAAATCCTGTGCCGGGCGAGGCAGAAATCGAGCGAGTCTCTGCATAGGGAGCATGGATACCGCTCCCGCCAACACCGCAGCGATGGCCACAGCTTCAAGTGACCATCGGGCAATATCTGGCCAATTTCTCCAGGCGAACCGATCTGCCCATTTTTGCCATCCAACTTTTGTCGTTTCAATCTGATGCAAAAGATCGGGACTCACATCAATTGAAGACAGCTTTTTCAAATAATCGAGAGCTGCTCGGGCATTCTCAACTTCCGCATTCGCATCTTTGTTTCGGGCAAGATGCTCTTTCATTGCCTCCACTCGATGAGGATCCAAACGACCCTCGATGAAATCAAGTATAAGCTCATTTGCAAAAAAGCGAGAGAGTTGTCGTTTTCGATCCGCAAAAGATTTTTCAAATTCTTCATTCACGGCTTTGTCCACCCACAGATGAGAGTTGGATCTGCCCCAGCCGCTTGAGCCCTCGAGAAAGACGATGCCTCAAAGTTCCAACGCTTACATTCATTCCAACAGACACGATGTCCTCTGACTGGTTCAATACCTTTAGGAGAAGCACCGCCAACAATTCATCTGTTTCCGCTAGTTTTCGAAATTCGAGCCAAGGCCCCAGGTCCACATCCGACGGAATAACCCAATCATCGGCAGAAAACACCACGGGCTGTCCCGACTGAGGAACTTGTTTGAAGCGATGAAAAAACTCGCTCAAAACCTGTACTAGCAACGGCCGCGCCATTACGGCAGGATTGGCCACTTTTTGAATTCGGCTTCGCCACTCATTGAGAGCTAAAGTTGCGCTCTCTCGGGCCGCCGCCTCATCGAGATGAATTAAAAAGAAAAACCGACCGATCGCACTGGCGATCTTAGCGTCGGTCATGATCTAGTCCACCGTAAGTTGCTTGAGTAACTCAGGGTCTTCAAGAACTTTGCCCGATCCGAAAACTACACATGACAATGGGTTTTCGGCAATCGACACAGGAAGTCCCGTTCGTTCTCTCAGCAAAACATCTAAGTTTGCCAAGAGAGCTCCTCCGCCGGTCAGCACAATTCCATTATCGACAATGTCTGCGGCAAGTTCTGGAGGAGTCTTTTCGAGAGCGGTGCGAACTGCGTCCACCACTTCACTCAGAGGATCCATCAATGCATCATTGACCTGAGAGCTCGTAATTTCAATGGTCTTTGGCGCGCCCGCAACGAGATCACGGCCTTTAATCTCCATGACCTTTTCTTCCTCAAAAGGATAAGCGTTACCAATCTGAATTTTAATTTCTTCTGCGGTACGGTCCCCAATCAACAAGTTGAATTGCCGGCGCACATAACTGACGATGGCGTCGTCAAATTTGTCTCCAGCGACCTTGATCGATTTACAGTAAACAATTCCCTTTAGCGAAATGACCGCCACGCCTGTCGTTCCCCCGCCAATATCTACCACCATACTTCCAGTTGGCTCGGTGATGGGAAGACCTGCGCCAATAGCTGCCGCCATTGGCTCCTCAATTAAATAAACATCATTTGCTCCAGCGGAGTGCGCCGACTCTTTAACCGCCCGCTTTTCCACTTGAGTAATTCCATAAGGCACACAGATCACGATGCGAGGTCGGATAAAGCCCTTACGATTGCCCATCGCCTTAGTGATAAAATATTTGAGCATCGATTGTGTCACTTCGAAGTCGGCGATTACGCCGTCTTTAATTGGGCGAACAGCATGAATCGATCCTGGAGTTCGACCCAACATTTGTTTGGCGTCTTTACCGACGGCCATCACCCGATTTTGCATTCCGCGGTAATTCTTTTGAACCGCCACAACGGATGGCTCATCAAGAATGACCCCACGGCCTTTGACATAAACCAAAGTGTTCGCCGTGCCTAAGTCGATTGCGATGTCGTTTGAAAAGTACTCTGTTAATTTATCGAGAAATCCCATGGAAAAACTCTTCTTCTTGCCTTGAGTATTGTGATCCAATTCCATTTTCCATCCATATAAAGGCAGTTATCTGTCCACTTTAGGCGGGGGACAAAATGGGAGTCAATACGATAAGTTAGGTTGACAATTTCAATCGCTTAAGTCGTCCTCAAGAGCGAGGTGAATTGTGACCCACGATGAAGCCCTAGCCGCACTCCAATCTCTCGTAGAAAAGCCGGTTTTCAGCACCGCCCTAACCCATATTTCGGGACGAGAGTTGGCCCTGAGTTTTGAGGGCCGCGTTGATTTTGCACTCTTTTTGAAGGACGGCAAAGCCACCGCCGTTGAGCGAACTGCGAAAAATTGTGATGTTGAATTCATCTTTAAGGCCGAGGCTTTACGCCAACTTGGGGCCCATGACGGTCAACATCTTGCCAGTTTTGGTATTGCAGTGATGGAGCAGATTTTGGCCGGTCACCTTAAAATCCGAGTTCGCTCAAACGCCTGGCGTCTAGCAACAGGAGGGTACCTCCAGCTGGTGCTTGCGGCGGGACCTGAGTTGATGACCTATTTGGCCCGGCATGGCATTACGAACACAAAGAAAATCATAGACTTGATGCGCTCAATTAGGGGCTAGGACTGCCACAAAAACTCTGCCGCAAGAGCTGCCTTTAACTCGTTGATTTGGTCCTCAATCTGATTCTCAGTCAATGCCAATAGGGCTTTAAACTGATCCGCAACGACCGAAATAAACCTAAACCCGTGATCACTCTGACAAAGCACCAGTGGGGTGCGCCGCAAAAAGAAGTCCGAGATGTTCAAGCAACCCGTCTGCTCAATGGCATGACGGGCTTCAATGGCCCAAAGAACCTCCTGGCCACTATAGGCCTCAGAAATTTGACCAAGATATGCCCGGCAAAGATCATCGGCTTCTGGGCCGTGCCGATCAAAAAGTTGCGCCGCGCCATCTGACAGCCGGGGATATTTTCTGATTAAACGCGCAACAGCAGAATCCCGCTCCTGATACCTTTCTGCCGTCACCTTTGGGTTTAAAGGCGCCTTGGTTAAGTTTCGACCAAACCTTACCTGATCTTCCCATGAAAAGTTGGCTAAGCAGGCCTCGACAGTTTGCTCCGCGATCAAGCGATACGTGGTGTATTTGCCGCCCATTACAAAAGTCATGTTTCGGTCATCGGAGAGAATCTGGTGTTCGCGACTCGTCTGACTCTCACTTTGAGCATCGTCTTTGACGAGCGGGCGAACTCCTGAATAACTGGCGATAATATCTGTACGGCCCAAGTGGGCACCCGGAAAATATTTAGAAACAACACCCATAAGGTAATCAACGTCCCCTCGATCCGTGTGAACCGTGTATGGGTCATCCGGAAAATCCGTGTCCGTGGTGCCAACAATTACCATTTCATGCCGGGGAATTGCG
>JAPKGD010000261.1 GCA_026648125.1 Bdellovibrionales bacterium
CTCAGCGATAAAATTTAGCAACACAGCTGGCCTATACCCAGGAGTTTCCCCGCCATTTAAAGCGTATGTCCCCTTAGTGCTTGTATAAAGCGCTCCCAAAGAAACCTGAACTGGCTCCTGACTCCAACCAATTCGAGCCCCAAACTGCAGCGATTGATTGCTGGGTTGCTGAGAATAGGAATTCGCGTTGCCCACAATGACATTCACATAAAACGGCAAAAACGAATAACCTACCATCAAACCGGTATGGGTGTTCGGCGTAAAATTATGGAGAATCCCGTGCTGAGGTAGCACCAAATCCATTGTGTCGTTGCTTTCATATCCAAATACGGAATCGAATTGACCAAGTTGCCAATTGATTCCTGACTCATATTGATACTTTACGAAAGCCTGAGCCTCTTTTGTTGCGATTTCAAAATTGTTATTGGTAGTGCCCGTTGATGTGTTTTGCCGAAAAGGAATATCCACTGTGAGTTCTGCATTTTCAAATTCATCATTAAACATGACTGAACCCTGATGAACGGCAAAACCAGTGCCGGGGCCAGGCATCGTGTGCGTCGCTGTGAGATCAAGAGTCCCTCGGCTCCATTGCATTTGAGCGTCTAAGAAACCTGAAACTGTAGGTGCGCCTTGGTCTTTAACCGGAGCTGCTGGCGCCGCGATTACCCCTTGGGAAAGGGAGAAAAAAGCCGTAACACTGTAGACAATCCATTTTGACATCTGCCGCCCCTCTTAATTAAACCTCAATGACTTAACTATGGCGAACCTGGTTAGCTTTGTCATTCTTGCTTTTTTACTCTTTGGGCGATCTCTCGCTCATAAGAATCGGCGCCTGCACGCCGCTTGGATGAGCTTTGTCATTGCCTCCGATTTTGCACTTATAGCGTATTTGACCTTGGCACGACGCGCCCTTTCAAAGGTCAACTCAGAAATGCCCCCACTCCTCATGGTCCACTTAACCTTCGCGATTTCCACGGTTGTTTTGTATTTAGTGGCCGTAACAATTGGGATCCGCCTACTCCGTGGAGCCCAACATCGCAATCTGATGCGAAAGCTCGATCGCCTGATTGTACCTTGCCGAATTCTAACTTTTTTGACCAGTTTGGCGCTTCAGCTCAGCGCTAAGCCTTGACCACTTTTTGATCAATTAATCCAAAAATGCTTTGGCCATTGCCATCGCGCATTTCAATTTTGATGGTGTCTCCCACCTTCATAAAGGGCGTTTTTATAACACCTTCATTGATTTTCTCGAGCATGCGCTTTTCCGCCAAACAACTTGATCCGCGGGTCTGATCTTCATTTGAAACTGTTCCACTTCCAATGATGGTTCCCGCTTTCAGATTACGAGTGCGAGCCGCGTGAGCAATGAGCTGACCAAAATGAAAATGCATGGCTCCAGCATCTGCACGACCAAAGCTTTGTCCATTGTATTCGACTAATAGTGGTAGATGGATTCGCCCTTCTCGCCAAGCTCCTCCCAATTCGTCTGAAGTTACAGCAAATGGCGCAAAGGCAGACGATGGTTTGCTTTGAAAAAAACCAAATCCCGCGGCAAGCTCCTCAGGAATTAAGCCCCTTAGACTTACGTCGTTTACAATCAAAAACAAAACGATGTGATCAAGGGCTTTCTCGGGCGAAACTCCCATGGGGACATCGTCTACAACGACGGCCACTTCTCCCTCAAAGTCTGTGCCGTGACTAAAATCGATCTGGGGAATGTCCTCCGTTGGAGCGAGAAAGTCATCGCTCCCACCTTGATACATCAAGGGAATGGAGAGAAGTGACTCTGGCATTTCTGCCCCTCGCGCCATGCGGACCAATTTAACGTGATACAAAAAGGCCGACCCATCCGCCCATTGAAAGCTCCGAGGAAAGGGCGAATGCATTAAATGTGGATCCAAGGTCTCGGCCTTGGCCACTTTTCCCTGATTAAGTTCTGCATAGAGCTTTTCGAGCTGAGGCTTGGTCTCAGACCAATTTTCTACCGCCTCACGTAGAGAAGGTGAAATATTCTCAGCACTGACATAACTTTTGTTGTCCTTACTTACGACGACCAGCCGCCCATCTCTCGACTTAGACTTTAGAGTTCCCAGTTTCATAAGTGCTCCCTCTTCTGGGGTTCATTTTTCGCAAATCTATACACCACTTTCATCGCTCAGTGCGTCACTCGATTGGCTGTGGGCCTCACCCTAAGCTAAGGTGCAGACTATGAAAAAGATTGAGCTGTACAACTATTTTCGCAGTAGTGCCTCCTACCGGGTCCGTATTGCCCTTAATTTAAAGGGTCTCTCCTTCGTGTATCGTCCGGTGCATCTGATTAAGGATGGTGGAGAACAAAATCAAAAGCCCTACCGTGAAGTAAATCCCGCCGGTGAAGTTCCCACCCTGATAGATGACGGCTTTGTCATAAGCCAATCCATGGCGATCATTTTTTACCTTGATGATAAATATCCAGAACCTCGCCTCATCCCTGTTGAGCCGAAGGCCAAAGCTAAAGTGATTCAGCTCTGCGAGGCCGTGAACGCGGGGATGCAACCCCTGCAGAATCTTAAAGTTTTACAGGAGCTCGAGAGTCGATTCGGTGTTGATCAAGGCGGAAAGGACGCCTGGGTTCAGCGCTGGGTCACGGCTGGTTTTGAAAGCATGGAAAAAGCCCTCGAAAAGACCTCAGGGACTTATTGTTTCAGCGACCACATCACGGCCGCCGATTGCTTTTTGATTCCCCAGGTCTTCACGGCGAAGCGCTTTAACGTGGATATGTCGAATTATCCAAACATCTCTCGAATAAATGAGACCTGTCTGAATTTAGATGCATTTAAAAAGGCGCATCCGATGAACCAACCCGATACGCCTCAGACGTAAAATTAACGTTCGATAACTTCGAGTGCCCCAAACACCACATTGGCCTTCACATTGACTTGCGGTGAGTTCTCATCTGCGCCTAGGTCGTAGGTGAATTTACCCAAAATAGATTTATTTCCCTTGGGCAGATTGGTGCTTCCAAACACCGTGTCGGTCGTCAGCTTTACGTTGGTGCCTTTTTTTACAATCAATCGAGTTTCACCAAAGACCGTATCCAGTCTCACATTCACCGGGCCTTTTGAAAAATCTACTTCCGTCAGATCCAATTCTCCATTCCCAAAAACCGTTTGAAACTTCTGATCTCTTTCTCCAGATCCAGATTCTTTATTGGTTTCAGAAAAATCTAAGCTAAATTTTGACTCGGAAAAAATGGCTTCATTAGCAGTGCTCACCCGATTCAACTTAAGGTTAAACCCACCAAATAACAGACTGATTCCCACATATATAATTCCGATGGAAAACAAAATGCGAAATGCAGGAAGGTTAATTCCCAGAACATAATTCAACAGCATGACAAAACCCAAAACGATAAAAGCTATTCCCCAAAACATAGATCTCCTCTTTTCTTTCTTTTCAAATTTAATCTCCATTGCACTATCTCCCCGCCACAATTGCAGGCCCAGAGATACTGCGAGCCTCAGAACCATCGAGAACTAAAGATCTCGCTGTAAAGGCAAAACGAAGAGCCAGTCCGAAAAGCGCAACCCCAGTCGCCAGATGCAAAACCGTGATCAACGGCGGTGTAAGTAAAAGTACGTTTGCAATACCTAAGGCAATCTGCCACAGCACAACTACGGCCATCCACCCTGTTTGCCGACGAACCACAGTCGACTTCGATGCCCACCACGACCAAATGGCTATCGCAAAAATAAATAGAGCGGTTACATAGGCCCAGAGTCGATGAATCACATGAAGACCGATAATGCCCGAAAGAGTCGGAATAAACTTACCGTGGCAAGTGGGAAAATCTGTGCAAGTCAGAGCTGCGTAGTGCGAGGCCACCAGGCCGCCCAGCAAAATCTGTAAGAGAATAACTCCCAGATTGAGCCAGCCCGCCAATGCGAGACCGCGAGGAACTGTCTCTTGGAAGACGTCTTCCGTCTGTCGAGATGGCTTCAGGGCCAAATAAATATAGAGGT
>JAPKGD010000262.1 GCA_026648125.1 Bdellovibrionales bacterium
CTGATGATTTACGAATGTCGGAAGTCACTACTTCATAGGGAAGGCGCGTTTCGATAAAATTCTTGATATGCTCAACATGCTCGGTGGTACCTTGTCCGTGGATTAGTAAGCGTTGCATGAATCCCCCACTCTCAATTCGCATTCAATTCTTGATGTCTTCCTATCGGACAAAAGTCGGGGATCAGTGAATCTTTTTGAAACTGAAAAACTTCTGATCAAGAAAATGTAAAGGCGTTCTAATTTGAGATTCTCAGAATTAATTCTTGGCGAGTTTTATCACCTTATCTTTGACCTCAACGACGATCACGGTTTGGTCGCGCGGAGGCTCTTGGCCGCTCGAGAACTTGTGCAAGTCATAAAATATTCGGTTTCGAACCTCATGAACACCTTGTTTAGCTCCCTCCATCACACTCTTAGTGAGACGGGCCAGGCCAAATGGTTCTCCATCGAGATCTTTGGACAGAGTCACTCCTGGCGAGCAAAGTATCAGCTTGTCGCGAGGGTTTAAAGCCAGCGATCGACCTTTGATTTCCTCCTGAAAGCCCGCAACGAGTGGCCCACTGGTGCCCTCGAGGAGCTTGAGCTCGCCACTCGAAAACGAGAGGTGCAGGGCAATGACGTCGCCGAGACGACAGTAACTCAACTCGTAGTTTCTCCGATCAACCAATCCATAAAAAATGTCAGCTCGCGCCCCTGTTTCGATATTCGGCACAAGCTCGCCAGCCATCTGAGTAATCACATTGGGAGGTTCGGCGCCTCGGCGCGCTTCCATCTGACCGGTAAATTTGAGAAGCACAGACAAAAAAAGCGCAGACATCGAATGGCCGGAGCCGCCGGCCAAAACCACTCCGAAGCGCAAGCGGTCATCATGACTAAATATATCGAAGTAATCTCCGCCCGAAACCATACTCGGCAAAAATTTGGTGCTAAATTCAAACCCTGGAACATTTGGAAACTCTGTAGGAACTAAACTTTTTTGAATGGCATGCGCGAGCTTAAGCTCTTGTTGAACCTGACCAATGAGCGATTCTAAGCGGGCGTTTGCCCGCGCCAACTGATCGCGATACTTGGCGACATCTCCTTCACGCTCGGCCAATTCAGCTTCGAGCTCAGCAAGACGCGCTTTTAGCTTTTGTTCTTCTGGCGATTCCACTCACTTTCCATTGTCAGAAGCTCGACTCTGTATGTCAATTGTGCTGCGCCGTTCCTGATTGGATGATTGAAACTTTTTTAGTCATCCCTTAACTCAATATATGCATGCAGTTAGAAAGTCAGATTTCATGGGAAAAGCTCTCCGTTGAGCTCGAGCTCTTAAGCTCCGAGGATCCCACCACGCTTATGCAGCTGGTGTTGGATCTGAACGGCTGGTTATGGCCTGAAGCCTCTATGGAGCCCGCGGCAAGAGCACTCAACTTTATGACCTATGAGCTTATGGCACAGTGCCAGGGCCTAAACGAAATTGAGCGCCTCGACCACCTTAACCACTACTATTTTGGGCGAAAGGGATTTCAAGTTCTCGATATCAAAGCCAGCGAGATGCAAGAGCGGCACCTCCTTCCTAAGCCCGTTCTCGAGCAAAGAGCAGGGTCCCCCATTTCGATTGCTCTGTTTTACCTTCATTTTGCCTCGCACATCGATTTACCTGCTTATCTTATTCAGATGAGAAATCACTACTTGCTCAAGTGGGTTCGTGCGGGTCGCGCACACTACGTGGACCTCTGTGCCCAAGGGCGCCTTCTCAGTGAAGAAGATCTTATGCAGATTATGGCCCGCGTAGCTGATCAAAGCCCCGTGGGGGCAGAAGCTCTCAGTGTTCTACCAAACCGAAAGACTTTTTTACGCTATGCGGATGAGTTAGTAAAAATCTACGAACGCAATGGACTCGATGAGCAATTGCATTCCATGTTTAATGTCATGTTAAAAGTTGAGCCCCAAAACTCAAAACTTTTAGGCAAAAGGGCTCTGCTTCGGCGCCAACTGGGCCTTGAAAGAGAAGCCCTCGCGGATCTCAAGCGCTACTTCTCATTTGTTGAGCAGAACCAAGCTCCTCCTGAAATGATTCAGGCCCTTCACGATCTTCACTAGCTAGGATTTGAGCCAAACATCGTAACGTACGGACTGGCCCTCAAAGACCTGATCCGGCAATAAGCTCAAGTCATTCGCCAAACGTGGACGCTTTAGAACAACACGCCGCTGAGAAAATTCTAAGGCGAGCGCAAGAAGAGAGTCCACAGCCGAAGCCTCGCCAAACAGCGCTTGCAAGTGCTGCATTTCTCCCTTTGCTAGGGCCGTTTTATCTTTTTCTGGAAACATGGGATCGAGATAGATCACTTCTCGCTCCTTCATGCTCAATTGCGAAAGGCTCTCCTCTGCTTGGCCAAACAACAGCTTAAATCGAGGCCTCACTCTTTCCAGCCACAAAGAATTTTCTTCGGCACGAATTTTTGCATCAAGCAAGAGCGCATACAAAATTGCCGAGCGCTCAATAGACACCACCTCGCATCCCAATTTTAGGAGCTTGATCGTGTCCCTTCCCAATCCCGCCGTCGTATCCACGACATTTTTAACACCCAAGCGAACACCGATGGCCTTGGCGAAGACATCTTGTTTGCCCAACTTGAGTTGCTTCCAGTTAGCAAGAAAATCAATCTCCAGCGGCTTTAATTTAACTGCTCGATTATGCCAAACCAGACGATCGCTTTTAAAAACCAATTGCGCGTTTCCAACGGGTTTGGTGCTTAGCTCCCAATTTTGCTTGATAAAAAATTCTTCTAAGATTGAACTGGGACGGCTCTCATCGCCCAGATAGATCGAGGCATTCATGCCAAACCAATGGCGGCTATTAAAATGGTACTCATCGCAAGGTGAAGGTAAACGGCCGATCGAGATAAGCCTAAAAGCGTACTCGAAAGCGGCGATGCCGCCCGATGAATTCGAATCATCAAGCGGTAGTTCGCGAGCAAAGTCAAAACTCCAGAGCCAACACCAAAGATCGCTCCATGCCAGGCCCAAACCACCGCCAAAACCACAAAGGGCTGAATAAAAATCTGCGTTTGAATCATTCGTTTTGAGCTGTCAAACCCTAGCCGAGCAACAAGAGTTCCCGAATTGAGCTGTCGCTCCGCCACAATAGATTCGAGCTGCCGCAGCTGAATGATTGTTACAGCGCCTAATCCGAGTGGTAGGCCCATCACAATCATGCGAATGGGATCGCCCACCTCGACCAATTCTCCAATCCCCAAGGTGATCAGCGGTCCCAAGCAAAGGCCTAAAACCAAATCTCCCAGCCCGAGCGCCTTCAATCCTTGTCCGCCCCAGCTGTATCCAAGTACCGCGAAAAGCCCTAGCCCCACCAGGAGCCCGACTGATGTGGACGAGTGAGGCAACAAAGCCAAGGCAAAAATTCCTGCTAAGCCCAACGCAAAAATGCTGATCCAACGAACCTCTTTGGCCGTCAGCCAACCTTTTTGAATGACCTGGCTTCCTCGACGATGCTGAACCCGATCTACTCCCCTCAAGTGATCGTCATAATCATTTCGAGCAAAAGCCGCCACATGAAGCGCCATGAGACAAAAAATCGTGCTCAGCAAAATCTCAATGGGAATCGAGACGCCTTTATCCAGAGCTGCGGCAAATCCCAAGAAAGCAGGCCCAAGCGTGAGCGGAAGAAACTCTGGTCTCGCCGTCGTCCAAAGGCCCTTCAGCCAGTGACTCTGCACGTTTTCTTTAATAGAAAAAGTCACCCGTTCACGCGACGAGCTCACTCCGTATGAGGCCACAGGAATCGCTCGCCAACCCCTTTGCGGCTGCCCCTCTAAATACTTTTTAAAATCTGGATCGTCGCGAGTGAGTGTGACAAAGCGGGTTGTTTCACTTGCGCCAATAGAGTGGTCCTGGGAGTGCACTTAAATCCTCACACAAAGATTTTTCGCCGTCGTTTAAAAGCGAGCCAAGGGTTTGGGTATGATGCAGATAGAG
>JAPKGD010000263.1 GCA_026648125.1 Bdellovibrionales bacterium
TATACGCATGGGCGCTACTGTAGGCGGCCACCTGGGGATTTGTCCATTCCTTCATAGTAAAGACTTAGGCCGGCATGAAGACTTTGCGCAATCAGGTCCTGGTATCCCGAACTCGCCAATTCCTGGCCTTCCTGGGGGTGTGTGAGATACCCCATTTCGACCAATGCCGAAGGAACATCCAAATTGGAGATGACGAAGAAGGGGGCTTGGCGAATTGAGTTCATCTGTCCCTTGACTCGCCCTTTCCAGCTCAGCTTAAGGGCTTTTGCAAAACGGCTGCTTTCCTCAATTCTGTGATTTCTTAAAAGGTCTTGCACGATGAGGTGAACCTCGGGGCTCAGCTGGTCTGAAATGGATTTGGTATTCAGAGATTCTACGGGGCTATCAGACCCGTCATGATTTTCTCGCGCAGCGAGAAACATAGATTCTTCATCACTGGGAAGTTGGTTTTGAAAGTAAACTTCCATTCCACGTGCCCCGCGGTCGGTAGAGGAGTTGACGTGTATGCTGAGAAAGAGATCTGCGCCAGCTCTCTGTGCTCTGCGAACTCTTTGCGCTAGGCTAAGAAACTCATTTTCGCTGCGAGTGAGAGTTGGGTTGAATTTTCCATCGGCCAGAAGGCGTTGGTGCAACTTTTTAGACACCGCCAAGGTGATTTCAGATTCACGAAGTGAACCGACCTGTGCCCCACGGTCTTTGCCACCGTGTCCAGGATCGATCACAACTTGAAGAGGGGCGCCCTCGGCCAGGAGGGGAGCACCCAGCCCGAGGGCGAATAAATATCGAAGCATATGCTTTGAGTTTATCGAGAGTCGCGCCGGAGGCAGAGACCAGGAGGTCAAATCCGTTCTTAGGACTAAAAAGGCAAAAAAAAGCGACCTGGAGGGTAAGGAGGGGACCAGGTCGCCAAGGGGGGGGATACCAATCCATAGAGCAAGTGTAGTGCCAAAGGTCCAGGTGTTCTCGGGCCATTAGTTTCGATTTGAACTACGGATTTGAGTGGAAATGGCGGTTGTGCCGTCTCAAAATCGAACTACCATAATCCAATGAAAAATCCAGAGGGGCGCATGTTCCTGTAAATACAAGGCATTTACCTGATGGCTAGGGGTTAAACAGAGGGGTTCCAAAATAGGGCCATAATTGAATCTTTTCCACCCATTTAATGCGGCGCAAGGTTAAGTTTGGCTGGCCTATGGACCGATAAGTCAAAAGTCCGGGTATTTGGGGGGACACTATGTTGATACGCACAAGCCTCATTCTAATCACACTCATTTCAACTCCCGTTTGGGCCGCAGGGGATCTCGAAGACGTGGAAGCCGACATGGAAAGTGCCATGGGCGACAGCGAAGCCGCGCGCGAAGCGGCGAAAGAGGCAAAAGACCGCGCGAAGAGAGAAAAGGAAGCTCGGGATCAGGCCAAGGCTGAGGCCAAAGCAGCTGAGGCCAAGGCGAGGGCGAAAGAGCGAGAGGCCAAGCAGGAAATTGGAGCCGCTGAGGCCGAGGCTTCGGGCTATGTCAAAGAACGAACCCGATTAGAGAAAGAGCGTGGCGAATTTGAAGCGCAAATCGGAAAGCTGGAAGCTAAAATAACGGCGGCTAGGGCCGAAACTGAGAAAAAGAAGATTTCGAGGGATAAGGCCCAAAAGCTGAGAGATGAATTTAAGGGAAAGGCGGCCGAGCTGGTGCAGCAGGCTCAGGCGCTGGAGCAGGAATTGAGAACGGCTAAGGATGAAGAAAAATTGGCGATTGAAGAAATGGGAGCGGCCAAGAAGCAAGAAAAGGACGCAACTCTTCGCCTGAAGAATGCCCAAGAGGACAACGAAAAATCACTGGCAAAAATTCAAGATCAGATTGCTGGACATAAACAAGCGGCTCACAAGTCCCTTGAAGCGGTTTCTAAGGCGGAAACAGAGATGCGCGAGCTTCGCCAAAAACTGACGAAGGCCGAAGGCGATGCGAGCATGGCTGAAGCTGAAGCGGAGCAGGCGAAAAAGAGAGCGCAGACTTCAGCTGATCGACTGGCAGAAATTCGCGCTGAAAACAAAGCCAAAGTCAGTGAGATGGAGTCGAGAAAACAAGCTGCGATGGCTGCAGAAAAGAGATTTGATGCTCAGGAGGCAGAGGCTCGCTCAGCCACAGTCGGTGAAAAGCAAACCAATGATGCGCTCACCGCAGGAATGGACGCTGGAAAAGTGGGTGTAAAGGTGAGTAAAAAGTCAGTGGCAAGCCCGGGAAAGAGAAAAGTCGCGTCGGTTTGTTCGATTCGAGAGGCTCCGCGAAGCTCGGGCAAAGTGTTGGGTAAGACCAAAAAAGGGAGTGCGATTTGGACCGAGCCAATCAGTGGAGACTGGGCAAAGGTTGTTCTCAAATCAAAAAAGCCAGCCTATATTCAAATGTCTTGCTTTGAAGGAAGAACTCCTTCGACGCAGCGGTAGTCATTGCCCCCGATTTGCCAGATCCAAGAGGTCTTACTTTCGTACTCAGCGAAGAGATTCTGAGTCAGGTGATCCACAACATGTTCTTTGAGGCCCTTCGTCCAAAATTTCTTTAGCGAATCTTCTATTGAGAGATGGGTGGTCTGAATGAAGTCCCTATTCTCTGGTGGTACTTTAGTTTGAACGCTCCAGGAGTCGTGATACGAAGCCCATTGCGCGCTTTTTCGAAATGTTTGAAAAGCGAATGCCCACTTCGTCAAGTCCTTCTCAAAAGTTGAAACCAAAAGGGGGAGTTGACCGATGATATTGCAGAACAGAAATGATGAGTTTGGATAACAATCGAGGAGAAAGTAGAGCCCTTCGCTCCATAGGCGACCATTTTTGGTCAGAAAATCTTCCTGGCTCCAAGAGAAATTCACATTGGGGTGGCGAAGGCGAAATAATAGTTTTGCCGTTGGGTCTGGATCGATAGCGACGATATGATGGAATCGATGGAGAAATTCTTCGCTTAACGAATATCCCGCCGAGGGACCAATGAGAACCAGCTGCTTTTCGTGAGGTGTCCACGCTGAAAGCCACCGCCTAGTATTTTCGAGGTGAGATGACCACATCCGTCTACGATGTAAAGCTCGCCAATGATAAATCAGACCGCCACTTGCGTTAACAATACTATTCAATTTCATTTTACCAATTTATGCTATCGGGGTCTCAAGGAGTGAGCAATGCATAAGTGGAGTGAAAGAGTTCTGTTGTGGGCCGTTTTGGTGATCCCTCTCGACCACCAAGGGAGCTGGGAAGTTCTCAAGTACCGCAATATTAAGCCCAATATCATTGAATTCTCGAGTGAAGGACTTCGTATAGGAGTCGATCAATCGGCAAGTCCAGTCATCTATCCACTGAAAAGTGCAGTTGGAGTAAAGGGATTCGAGGCCAAAGGTAAGCTCGAGGGAGATCTAAAAATTCCGGATGGATATAAACAGGGAGTAGAGAAGGGTGATGACTTCTCCTTGCGAGTGGGATTAGTTCTTTCAGGTCAGAAGAGGCTGTCTCGGTGGCAATCATTAGTTGCGCCTCAATGGATTAAGCGGCTGCATGCTCTTGCGCCTCCCTCCGGAGGGATCGACCACATCGAATTTTTTAATGTCATAAAGGACCCATCCTTGACGGGCCAGTCGCGGACTCATCCCAAAAGCGAATTATTGATTGAAAATTTCATGGTCACGCCTGATTCCTCGGGAGAGTTTGAGATGAAGAAGTCCTTTCTTCCGTCTAAGGAAGTCATCGCCCTTTGGCTTTCCTCTGATGGCGATGATACGGCCTCAAAATTTTTAGTTAAAATAAAGTCCCTAAATCTCGGTACGGATGCTCATTAGTTAAAATTAGGAAATCGTAATTCGAAAGAGCCGCCTGTTACTTAAGAGTGGGTACAGTAAAGGTCTCTTCAGTCGGCCCACTTTTAAGTTTGATTTCCAGATTCTCCAGATTTGAATTTGAGGGTCGCTTAAACACCCAAGTCGATTTTTTTGTTTTG
>JAPKGD010000264.1 GCA_026648125.1 Bdellovibrionales bacterium
GTAGTACGCTCCGATTTGCGTCGCCATCCGACCCGCAACTTCGCTCATAGGTGTTAAAAGTGGCAGCGTTCGATCAGGAAGCTCAATCGTCTCATAGGCCACGGCCTTCACCTTGCGCTCAACCAAAACTTTGGTGAGCTTCGGCTCGGCGGCCAAATGAAGGTAGGTATAAAGAATTAAATTTTCTTTGAGCAAATCATATTCATCAGGAAGAGGTTCTTTGACCTTCACAATCATTTCGGCTTTGGCATAAACATCCGCTTTGGTGGGAAGAATCTTAGCGCCCGCGCGCTCATAATCTTCGTTGGTGATGCCACTACCAAGACCGGCATCTTTTTCCACATAGAGCTGGTGCCCTTCAGCCACAAGCTGCCGAACTCCAGCTTCAGTTAGACCCACTCGGTTTTCACTAATCTTAATTTCCTTTGGAACTCCAATGATCATAAAAGGCCATCTCCTGTTGATAGGCAGTAGCGCAAGGTTTTATCTCCGAGAGTAGAGCTAGGTCAAACTGTCAAACGCAGGGTTTAAGCGTAATGGAGGAGAGACTCGGGGTCCGGCAGATCTGCCCCCAGCTCAATATGCCGGTAACAGTCCGGAGACTCGAGGATTTTTCGCACAAGGCGGTTCATCATATCGTGTCCAGCCTTAAATAGAACCACATGGCCCATTAAAGGCATCCCTAAGGTCACCAAGTCTCCCAACGCGTCGAGTACTTTATGGCGAACAAACTCGTCCGCCCAACGGAGGCCTTCTGGGTTTAAGACCCCATCTCCATCAAGAACGACCGCATTATCCAGGCTACCCCCTCGGGCTAGCCCACGAGCCCGCATCGCCTCCACATCTTTGAGAAATCCAAAAGTGCGAGCCCTGGCAATCTCTCTGGCAAAGGAATGTTCGTTAACATCAATATCAAAGGACTGACGACCAATCGCCCGATGAGGAAAATCAATGGTGCAGGTCACTCTGAGACCATTGTATGGAAGGACATAGGCGTACTTTTCGTCGGTACCAAAGTAAATGGGCTGACAAACGTAAGCGTATTTTCTCGGCTGCTCTTGATCCACCAAACCGGCTTCTAAAATGGCATCGAGAAAGCTTTGCGAGCTTCCATCCGTGATGGGAATTTCTGGGCCATCCAGCTCTATAAACAAGTTGTCTATTCGGAGCGCGGCCAAGGCCGATAGACAGTGCTCTACGGTCGAAACTGAGAATTCTTGGCCCCCTAGAGTGGTTGCCATGGTCGTTGCCGTCACTAACTCCGCTCGCGTCGAGACGGCCGGCCGCCCCGGAAGATCGCCACGGACAAAGTAGATTCCAGTATTTTCGGGAGCTGGACAGAAGGTTAATTTTGCTGGGGCACCTGTGTGCAAACCAATGCCATTGATTTCTGCCCTTCTGCGAATCGTGCGCTGCAAAAACATGTACTCACTCTCCCGTTTCTTTACACATGTTCAACAGACGTGCCAGAGGAGTTGCCCCGCAAAAGGGTCCTCTGAATCCGTTTATTTTGGTGCACCCTCACTTGTATGCGGCGCACAATCACTGTGTCAACCTGTACACACCCTGTGGTCTTGGCGGCACACTCGGCCTTAGTCCAAGTCCTGCGCCCCGAATTGAGTGATTGGTAAAAAAAACCGATAAATGAGGCATGGGGCTACATAAAATCAAATTTGGAATCTATGTGATTCTCGCTCTTGCCCTAACGGGTTGTCAGTCTACAGAGGAAGGGCGCACATACTTGCCCGACACCACTGCGGCGGGGAATCCACATCCCGCCTCTTATGGGGCTGACTCAATGATGTTTAGAAAGCCGGTGCCTACAAGGCCCGACTGGAAGCCAATTCCTTTCTATTTTAAAGAATGTTCGGAAATTGGCCAAAACGCGTACTATTCCAAAACCAGCTACAACTGCTCTGCGCCCTAAGGCGCTAAACCACCCAAGTCGGGATCAATGGGATGTCGAGGAGGATATTCCTCCAAAGAGTCACGCGGTGAGCATGTGGAATTTGGATCATCACAAAGATACCACGGATGCCGAGCCTCTTCTCCCAGCTGCTCTCCTAAAAGGTCATCACAAGAGGCGATTAGGTTTTTGCATACCGGAAGATTATTTTTGAAACCTGAACACTCTTCAAACATGGCCAGTCGCGTCGGCTCGTTGAGCATTTCACAACGTCCACGAGTACAAAGATACTCAACAACTCCGTATTCAAATCGATGGATTCCCCATTTCGCAATGTAGAACTGTTTTACCAGCGCTTTATTTCCTTTTACTTGCGCGATTTGGGGTTTTGTTTGGGCGATGACTTCGAGCTTGAGGAGCCCCACTCTTTTTAATTTAGGAATTGGAAAGCTCGTTTTTGCATAAAGTGCCTGAGAACTGCCAATAGCGGCGAGAAGTAACCATCGTCCCAAAATACTCATAATGTCCTCCACCCCTGGATGATGAGGATTATAGGGAGAACGACTTTAGTTCCGCCATCGGAATTGAAGAACCTTGTTGAATTGAAAAATTTCTATTGAGAATCAAAAGGGGCATAAAGCGCCCCTTTTTAAGGAAATGGCCTCGGAAACTTAATCGACCGGGGAATAGAGTTCAGAAAACAATCGGTCCACATTTAAATGACAAAAGGACTCTCCACTCAAATACATTGAACCTTGTTGACCTTTGTACTTGGCCTCACACTTTTTATGGAGAGCCGTCAAAATCTTTTGGTCTTCAGGCGTCAATTTGCCTTTATAATCCAAAGCGCACTTCGCGCGAGCAGCCACTGTTGTGTAATAATCCGCGGTGGCTCCAATGGCGCAAATATCCGCCAGTTTGGTTGCAGCCCAGCAGCTCGTGGTGTTTTCGATCAGACTTACAACCTTGTCAGAATAACTTTCCCCAGGGAATTCGACAGGACAATCCTCTGCAAATGCCGGCAGACACAAACTTGCGATCATAAACGTCGCTAAAAATTTAATCTTCATAACCTTTTCTCCCTTCCTACCCCAATCAGAGGCGCTTTCTTGTTGCCGCTTATTGAGCACGATTCATCAGGGCAAGCAACTCATAGACCCGATGAGAATTATTTGCAGGATAAGTCCCATGGGCCTAGTATCACGCTAAAAAGGAGTCAACTTTGGAAGACTCGATTCTCCTCCAATCCTACGACACCGAAGCCATCGCCCGGGTCGTCGAGTCAAAGCTGAAATCGGAAGGTCTTGAAGTTCAGTTGACAGGCAGCCATGCAATTGCCGCCGGCCCCGTTCCAGGTCTCTTTCAGTTGTTTGTGAGAGAACCCGACTTCAAAAAGGCCGTTCAGATTTTGAGTCAAACCGAATAATTTACTCGGACTGATCTGTGCTTCTCAGATGTTCAAGCGAAGCCTCTGTGATCACTCGACCCCTCGGAGTCTTTTGTAGCAAACCCTCTTGAATTAGATAAGGTTCATAAACTTCTTCTAAAGTATCGCACTCTTCGCTCAATGCCGCGGATAGAGTTTCAATACCTACGGGTCCACCGCCAAATTTATCTCGAATAAGAGTTAAAATTCTCCGATCCATCGTATCGAGACCCAAATGATCCACATCCAGCTGATCGAGCGCAAACCGAGCTAGCTCATCGTCAATTATCCCATTGCCTTTCACATCCGCATAGTCGCGCACACGTCTTAATAATCGATTGGCAATCCGCGGTGTGCCTCGACTTCGAGAGGCGATTTCACGAGCACCTGTTTCATCGAGCTGAATATTGAGCAAGCCTGCCGAGCGCTTTAAAATCGCCAAAAGATCTTCGCGATTATAGAAGGCAAGGTGCTCATGAATTCCGAATCGATCGCGAAATGGTGCTTTTAGTAGGCCCGCTCGTGTGGTCGCGCCAATTAAGGTAAACGGAGCAAGTTGAAAGCGCATGGAACGCGCCCCGAGCCCCTCACCGGTCACAATATCGAGAAAAAAATCTTCCATGGCCGAATAG
>JAPKGD010000265.1 GCA_026648125.1 Bdellovibrionales bacterium
GATCGTCTGGCCCGACTCCTCGTCGGTGCGCACGCGAAACGACGGGTCTTCCTGGGCGAGGCGACCGAGCGCGATGCCCATCTTCTCCTGGTCGGCCTTGGTCTTCGGCTCGACCGCCTGAGAGATGACGGGCTCGGGAAATGTAATGGATTCCAAAAGGACCGGGTGGTGAGCGTCACAGAGAGTATCCCCTGTTGCCGTAAGCTTCAACCCGACGACGGCGCCAATATCTCCCGCTTTAAGCTGACTCACTTCCTCTCTCGAATTTGCATGCATCTTTACTAACTTCTGAACTCGCTCCTTTTTTCCGATTCGGGGATTTAACAGAGCTTGCCCTGGGGTAACTACACCTGAATAGACTCGAATATATGTCAAAGAACCAGCAAATGGATCCGCGGCAATCTTAAACGCTAGAGCTACAGGATTAGCTGTAAATTCTGTTTTACAAAGTATCTGTTCCGAATCGTCTGCGGGATCATGTCCAACCATGGCGGGGACGTCCAATGGACTGGGCAAAAAATCAACTACGGCATCAAGAAGAGGCTGAACTCCCTTTTTCTTGAAGGCCGAGCCGCAAAGAACTGGAAAGAGTTTTAGCTCTATAGTTCCTTTACGTAATGCTCTCTTGAGCTCATCGCTGGAAATCGCCTGACCCTCTAAATATTTTTCCATTAAACCATCATCAAGATCAGAGGCCTTTTCGATGAGATAATCTCGAGCTGCTTCTGCATTTGCCAAAAGGCCTTCTGGAATTTCTTCGAACTCGAAATTATCACCTTTATCCCCTGAAGTATCTTCGCTATTCCACACCAGTGCCTTCATGTTGACTAAATCAATAACTCCACGAAAGGAGTCCTCTGCTCCAATAGGCAATTGAATCGGAACTGGATTTGCTTTTAACTTCTCCCTAATCGTTTCAACGCTCATACTGAAATCGGCGCCAACTCTATCCATTTTATTTATGAAGCAGATTCTGGGGACTTGATATTTGTCAGCTTGGCGCCAAACAGTTTCCGACTGAGGCTCTACTCCGTTCACGCCGTCAAAAACGGCGACTGCACCATCTAAGACCCGGAGTGAACGCTCAACCTCAATGGTGAAATCAACATGGCCCGGAGTATCGATGAGATTTATACGATGATCTCTCCACTCCAGCATGGTCGCAGCGGAGGTGATCGTGATACCCCGCTCTTGCTCCTGCTCCATCCAGTCCATAACGGTGTTACCCTCATGAACTTCGCCCATGCGGTGACTGCGGCCCGAATAATAGAGAATTCTCTCAGAAGTCGTGGTTTTGCCCGCATCGATGTGGGCCATTATCCCAATGTTACGGGTGAATTTTAGTTCTTCTAGTTTTTGAGGATCTCTTGATGACATGTACCGACTCCGTAGTGCCTAAGCGCAAACTGTCTATACCCTAAGGAATAACGCAATTCACGCCACAAGCAACAATTCGCAGTCGAGATTACCAGTTATAGTGAGAAAATGCCTTGTTAGCCTCGGCCATACGATGAACATCTTCACGCTTCTTAATCGCATTACCGCGGTTATTGTAAGCGTCTGCCAATTCACCGGCCAATCGAGCCGCCATCGACTTTTCACCGCGATCACGAGCGTGGCCCACGATCCAACGCATAGCCAAAGTCAATCGACGAGAAGGCCGTACATCTACAGGAACTTGATAAGTTGCGCCCCCAACCCGTCGAGATCGAACCTCAAGATTCGGTTTGCAGTTCTCAATAGCTTTTTTAAATACAGTCAGAGGCTCTTCACCTGTAACTTTATTTCGAAGCTCATCAAGGGCTTGGTAAACCATTCTTTGAGCTGTGCTCTTTTTACCCTGCCACATAACTTTATTCACAAACTTAGCAACAGTTTGATCATTGTAAATTGGATCTGGAGCAATTTCGCGCCGGGAGGCGCCCTTACGACGAGACATCTATAACCTCTTAAGCCTTTTTGGGCCGCTTAGCTCCGTATTTAGAGCGACTGCGGAGACGATTTTGCACACCTTGCGTATCTAAAACACCACGAACGATGTGATAACGAACACCCGGAAGATCTTTAACCCGGCCACCGCGGACTAGTACCACACTGTGTTCCTGAAGGTTGTGACCAATTCCAGGAATGTAAGAGATCACCTCAAAACCATTAGACAAACGAACCTTCGCTACTTTTCTCAGCGCAGAGTTCGGCTTCTTTGGGGTTGTTGTGTACACCCGAGTGCAAACTCCCCGTCGCTGAGGACAGTTATTCAAGGCTGGAGCCTTGGATTTATATTTTTGTGCTCGACGCTGTTTTCGAATCAACTGATTAATTGTGGGCATTCCAACCTCTAAAATCTCGCTCCGGTTCTTAAAGAACCCAGGAACCTAAACAATTTTGGCCTATTTCGTCAACCGCTTTACTAACTTCGTGGCACCTTAGCCTAAGCACCATGCGTAGGCTCGTTTACAATCAACCCTCAGGCGCCGGGGGTGATTGGGAGCAGGAAAAAATTCCCTGCTCCTGTTAAATAACTAGCTCATATGGGCAGGCTGTTGAGTTCCTGCACCCATACCAGGAAGGAAGGAAGCGCTGGTCTCTGCAGTTTCAGCAACCGCGATACGCGCCTTCTTGTAAACTCCAAGACCCGTTCCCGCTGGAATCAAGCGACCCATGATGATGTTCTCTTTGAGGCCCCGTAGGTAGTCGGTCTTCGAATTGATCGCCGCCTCCGTCAGAACCTTTGTTGTCTCTTGGAAGGACGCAGCCGAAATCCAGCTATCTGTGCTCAAAGAGACCTTGGTGATACCGAGGAGAAGCGGCTCTGCATTCGCCGGCCGTCCGCCCTCTTTCATCACCTTTGAATTCTCGTCTTCGAACTCAAACTTCTCAACCTGTTCAGCGGCCAGGAAGCGAGTATCACCAGCATCCTTTACTTCCACCTTACGAAGCATTTGGCGAACGATCACTTCAATGTGCTTATCATTGATGCTCACACCTTGTAGTCGATAAACCTCTTGGATTTCGTTAACCAAGTAAGCTGCCAAGGCTTTATCGCCCAACACCTTAAGAATATCATGCGGATTGCTTGGTCCGTCCATCAAAGCCTCTCCGGCCTTGACATACTCGCCCTCTCTCACCGCCACGTGCTTCCCTTTCGGGATCAAGTATTCCTTTTGTTCGCCGACTTCAGGAGTAACGATCACTCGCTGTTTGCCCTTTACGTCTTTTCCAAAGGTCACATACCCGTCAATTTCAGAGATAATCGCAGCTTCCTTGGGCTTACGAGCTTCAAACAGCTCAGCAACCCTCGGGAGACCTCCCGTAATATCGCGAGTCTTTGTTGTCTCTCGGTGAATCTTGGCAATCACATCTCCAGCATGAACTTCTTGCTGGTCAGTAACCATCAGCTGAGCGCCTACAGGAATCACATATCTCGCCGGAATATTACGACCTGGAAGAGCATGAATTTGGCCCTTACCATCCGCCAATAAAACCGTGGGCTTAACATCTGTACCTTTAGCTTCAGTAATCACCTTTGTCGCAAATCCAGTTACTGCGTCGACTTGCTCCGACATGGTGACACCCTCTTCGATGTCCTGAAACTGAACCACACCAGATACGTCGGCCACGATTGGATTCGAATAGGGATCCCATTCTGCCAGGACATCGCCTTTTTTAACTTCGCTGCCCTCTTTTACATTGAGAATCGAGCCATAAACGAGCTTAAACCGTTCGCGCTCTCTTCCGCTTGCATCGACCAGAATCAAATCACCGTTTCTGTTCATGACGGTCAGCTTACCATTGCGGTTCATTACAAAATGAACGTCCTGAAACTTGACCTTACCTTCATGGCGAGCCGTGTGAATGGATTGCTCCACCGCACGAGAAGCCGCTCCACCCAAGTGGAAAGTTCTCATCGTCAGCTGCGTTCCAGGTTCACCGATGGACTGCGCAGCGATAATTCCAACTGCC
>JAPKGD010000266.1 GCA_026648125.1 Bdellovibrionales bacterium
TATTAAAAACATTTAAACTTAAAACCTGATTGTTATCAATTCCGCTGCCCATGGCAGTATCGAAGGCTGTACCGCCCCTATGCGCGATGAAAATCAACTTCACGCCGCGGTGGTTGAGCTGATTGCTCTGGATGACGCAGAAATTAAATATTCGACGGTACAAAATTGGTATGCAGGTGATCGAGAGGGCCGCGGCGGAATCTATAACTTTGTGACCAAACGTGGAAAGTGCTTGGGAAAGAACTCCAGAATTTCTTGGACACAAGTCGAAGCGGGCTCCGCGATTACCTGGAAATATCCCAGTTGCATCTTGCAAGGCGAGGGATCTCATGGGGCTTTCTATTCTGTGGCATTGACCCATGATCGGATGCAGGCTGATACGGGAACAAAGATGATTCACGTCGGTAAGAACACCAAAAGCACAATTGTATCTAAAGGGATTTCGACAGGTGACTCTGTAAACAGCTATCGTGGTCAGGTGCGCATTCAAGCCTCTGCCAAAGGCGCTCGAAATTATTCGCAATGTGACTCAATGTTGGTGGGTGCCCGTTCGGGTGCTGGAACATTTCCGGTTATTGAGGTCAAAAATCCGACCGCAGTGGTTGAACATGAGGCTTCGACCTCTAGGATTAGCGAAGATCAGCTCTTTTACCTCCAATCGAGAGGCTTAAGCAAAGAAGAGTCGGTGTCGTTGTTAGTAAATGGTTTTTGCAAAGATGTGTTTAAACATCTGCCGCTCGAATTTGCTGTCGAGGCGGTGAAATTAATTGAAATGAAACTTGAAAATAGCATTGGTTAGGAAAAGAGAGTGACAATGTTAAAAATCCGAAATCTTCATGCAAATATTGATGGCAAGCCCGTTCTTAAGGGTCTGGATTTAGATATTAAAGCGGGTGAAGTTCACGCAATTATGGGACCGAATGGCTCAGGAAAGAGCACATTATCTAAGATCATCGCAGGCCATCCAGACTATGAGGTGACCGAGGGAACTATAGAATACGATATTAATTTTAAGCCTTCGAATTTACTCGCCTTGGAACCAGAAGACCGAGCTCGCGAGGGCGTCTTTCTTGCCTTTCAGTACCCCACAGAAATTCCAGGCGTGAGCAACTTCACCTTTTTGCGAGCTGCATTCAACTCAATTTGTAAACATCAAGGTGTTGGCGAGCTGGACGATGAGCAGTTTCGCCAACTTGTTTTAAAGCGGGCCAAATTGATTGAGCTTGATCCTTCATTCTTAGAGCGAAATGTAAATGAGGGCTTTTCGGGAGGAGAGAAGAAGAGAAATGAAATTCTTCAAATGGCATTGCTGTCTCCACGCTTAGCGGTTTTGGATGAAACCGACTCTGGCCTAGATATCGATTCGCTCAAAGTGGTCGCTCAAGGTGTTAATCAGCTGCGCAGCCCAGATAATGCGATGTTGATGATTACTCACTACCAGAGATTGTTAAACTATATCGTTCCCGACGTTGTTCATGTCTTGATCGACGGAAAAATCGTCACCTCTGGTGGCAAAGAGTTGGCCGAAAAGTTGGAGTCGCAAGGTTACGATTGGCTAACTAGGACGGTTCACTGAGATGGGAGCTAATCAGATAGATCAGACTCGAGCTGGATTTTCTGAATTAAGGCGGGAAGCAGATCTTGAGTCCCGAGGGCCAAAGGAATTGGCTGAGTGGCGCGACCGTGCGTGGGAGAGTTTCTATCGGGTAGGTATCCCCACTTTAAAAAATGAGAATTGGCATTACAGTGATCTTCGTCGGTTTGTAAAGGAGCCTCTCCATTGGGTGAAAGCAGAGCCATCTCGGGTTGCATCTCCAACTGGAGATGGGGTTTATAAACTGACGTTTTCAGATGGAGTCTTCGAGAGGGGGCTCTCGACACTCAGTGCAGATTTCGAAGTTATAAGCTGGCAGGAACTCATGGCCGAAGGAACTTTTGCGGGTCAGAGTTTAAATGAACTTTTGGATGAGTTAACTCAAATCTCGGAGACAGCCCGAATTGACCATGGGGGTATAGTTGATTTGCAGAGAGCCTTGCTCGAGCGTGGCGTTCTGCTGCGTGTGCTTCAGGGCCGAAAGCTGGATCGGCCCATTCAAATTGAATATCGATACACAGGGCGGAGTGAAAACGTTGCTCTTCCCGTGATCAATTGGCTTGTTATTGAAGCCGGTGCGGAAGCTCATTTTTCTGTGGAAGGCTTGAATTCACATGGGCTGACTTGGGCTGAATGGAATCACTTTTCAGTTGAAGAAGGTGCGAAAGTCGAAGTGGTGCGTAAGGTTCCGGGAGCTCAAGGGGGAATAAATCTTGGATTAGTTACCGTCAGTCAGGAGCTCAAAAGTGAGTTTTGCGGACGATTGGCTTGTGAGGGCGGTGAATTGGTGAGAGAGACTTGGCTTGTGAATCAGAATGGCTCTGAAGCTAAAACCGACGTTCAAGCGCTTTTCTTAGGCACAGAGACACAGCATTCAGATATGCGAGTCGTGGTGTCGCACTTTTGTGAAAGTGGCACCAGCTCACAGAAAGCGAGATCGCTTTTAAATGGCGAAAGCCGGTCAACTTTCAGTGGCAAGGTTGTCATTGCACGGGATGTGCAAATGGTCGCAGCAAAGCAGCTAAGCCAGAGCCTTTTGTTGTCTTCTGGGTCCCAAGCCAATGCGAAGCCGGAGTTGGAAATCTATGCAGATAACGTCAAAGCAAATCATGGCGCTACGGTAGGCCAGCTTGATCCGGAAGAAATTTTTTATTTACGAAGTCGGGGATTAAGTTTGGCGCAGGCAGAGCTGATGGTTGCGCAAGGATTTGTAAATGATTTTACGGCGAGCATTGAAGATGTGACCTCAAAGCGCCTTCTCGAGCAATGGCTGTCCCCAAAAGTTGAGTCGATTGTGGCTGGGCGGAGACCATTATGACGAGAACGGCCGGAAAAAAACTGAGAGATCTGTTTCCGCAATTGGGACGAAGCGTACGTAAAAAAAAGCTGACCTATCTCGACAGTGCTGCGACGACCTTGAAGCCCAAATCAGTGATTGATGCAATAAATTGGTATTACTCGCATGAAGTGGCCAATATCCATAGGGCGGCTCATTTTCTTGGAGCACTTGGGACTACTCATTTTGAAGCCGTTCGCGATAAGGCGAAGTCTTTTATAAATGCAGAACATCGTGAAGAGATTATTTTTACAAAGGGAACAACAGAGGGCCTGAATTTGCTGGCCCACTCACTATCTCAGAAATTTTTAAAGAAGGGTGACGTGATACTTTTGAGTGAAATGGAGCATCACTCAAATATTGTTCCATGGCAGCTCGCAGCTGAACGACATGGGCTGGTTATTAAATCAATTCGCGTAACAAACCAGGGCGAAATAGATCGAGATGATTTTCAAAAAAAGATTAACGAAGGCGCAAAAGTATTAAGCCTTGTTCATGTGAGTAATGCTTTGGGCACGGTCAATCCGATCAAGGAATTATTTTCGGAGGCGAAGAGCAAAGGTGTTCTCACCGTCTTAGATGCCGCTCAAAGCGTCGCCTTGGGACTTGTCGATGTCAGAGACCTTCATTGTGATTTCGTAGCTTTTTCCGGCCACAAGCTCTTCGGACCCACCGGAGTGGGCGTACTGTGGGGGCAAAAGCGATTGTTGGATGAGCTTCCGCCCTATCAGGGGGGCGGTTCGATGATTGACCGGGTGAGTTTTGAGGGAACAACCTATTTGCAAGCGCCCCACCGCTTTGAGGCAGGTACCCCGCCTATAGCAGAAGTGATTGGCCTAGGGGCCGCGATAGATTTTGCCAAAGAACTGAATCATCCCGCCGTGCTAGAGCATGAACGTAAACTTTGTGGTCAATTGATAGAGGGGCTGCAAGGACTTGGAGGGGTTCGGCTTGTTGGCGAGTCGGCAACTCGAGCGAATATTGTGTCTTCTGTCATAGAGGGGAC
>JAPKGD010000267.1 GCA_026648125.1 Bdellovibrionales bacterium
TCATTGGGGATGGCGGGACCGGGACCCCGACTCCGTTGTCGATCGATCAAATCACACCCTTGGTGGAGGGGATCTCATCCGTCCCCGTGAGTGCGACGGCCTGTCGCAGCGCCTGAGCGAAAGCCTTGAAGAGGGCTTCGAGGATGTGGTGCTGGTTCTGACCGTAGCGGATGTTCAGGTGAAGGGTGAACCGCCCGCTCCGTGAGACCGCCTGAAAGAAGTCATGCCCCAGTTCGGAGTCGAACTCGCCGACCTTGGGTTGAGTGACCGGAACGTTGTAGACGAGGTTCCCCCGGCCGCACAGGTCGATGGCGCAGTCGGCCAGGGTCTCCTCCATGGGGACCGACACGGAGCCATAACGGGCGATGCCCCGCCCATCGCCGATCGCCTCGGCGAGGAGTTCCCCCAGCACAATGCCGACATCCTCCACGGTGTGATGGAAATCGACCTGAAGGTCCCCTTTGGCGGCGACTTTCAGGCTGATCCCGCTGTGCTTGGAGAGGTGGTCCAGCATGTGGTCGAAGAAGCCGATCCCGGTGGAGATGGACCGGACGGCTTTACCGTCGAGGACGATCTCCGCGGTGATGTCGGTTTCGTTGGTTTTGCGGGTCAAACGCGCTTTTCTCGGTTTCATACCTCCCATCATCGGCAAAAAGGCGGGGGGAAAAAAGGGGTTCGCGCCCTGAAACGGGGGTTTCTCTCAATTCGGAAGATTGGATCTATTCAAGCGTTGTCGAAGCTGCTAGGGTCATAGAAGCAGCACCAGTCACTCCCCTTCTCGAAAGGAGCGATGGTTCGATGCGCGGGTCCGTCCTCATCCTGTTGGTTCTCCTCATTTCCACTTTCTCCCAAGCCGCCACCCTGCATGTCTCCCAGCAAGGGAGCGGGACGGACGGTCTTTCGTGGGAGACGGCGTTCGTTACAATTTCGGACGCCCTGACCGCCTCCGCGACGGGGGATCATATCTGGGTGCGCGAGGGCGTGTATCCCGAGACGCTCGTCCTTCAGGACGGAGTTCAAGTGTACGGCGGATTCGCGGGAACGGAGTCGTCTAATGAATTCCACTTGCGGAACCCGAAAGTCCACATAACGAAGATCGACGGGACGGACGCGGTCGAGATCATAGTCGTCGGAGCGCGACACGCCGTGTTCGATGGGTTTGAAATATATGCGCTCCGCAGGATTCAACAATGTATATCAGTTGTGGGCTTGGGGGCAGATGTCTTCCAGTTATCCAACTGTCACATCATTGATGTATCGTCAGTCAGTAATACATCATCCCCGCCGATTATTTTTCCACTATTAATCCGCATAAACGACAGTCGCTTCGATTGCTTCAACTGCGTCATTCGAGAGGTTAACCACGAAAGAGTCACCATTGCAGCTGTTAGTGCTTCATATCCACGGCTATTTTGACGATAACAAGCTCGATTTGTTCCGTGTCTCAGTGGGTGGAAAATGGCGAAATTGGAATTATCTTGTTGGCGGGGCCTATGTCGATTTTGCTCAAACTTCGGATGAAAGAAGACTTCACCAATATCTTATAAAAAGCTTCCATTTTGAAAACTCAATTTCTACGAGCCTGAGATTGGGCCTTGAGCAACGTCGTTTTATTGAAGATGACGTACTCAATTTTAGGGGCCGATTACGGGGGCAACTAAACTCTCCTCTTGTTTCACGTTTTGGCATCGCCGCCTACGATGAACTCTTTATTGCATTAAATGGCCCGAATCGCTTTCATCAAGGCCTCAATGAAAATCGGCTTGGCTTTGGCTTAAGATACAAGAGTGAACTCTTCGAGGTTCTACTCTATAGGACATTTGCATATTTGAAGGGTTTAAAGAGTGAGGCCAATCAAAATTGGATCCAGCTTTTTACTCAATTTTCATTTTAGTAAAAGGTTAAAAATTCACTTCGTGAATCCCAACCAAATTTTGCCAATTTACTTCTGGACCAATCCATTGCGCGTGAGCTGACTTGAGCTTCCAAAGTCGAATGCAGGAAGCGTTGTCGACCCCATAACCATCAATGCTCGCCGATACTCTTTGCGCACCCTTCCACGGCGCAGGTATTGCTGACGTATAGTGAAATACACTCACTGACTTTGTCTTTTCTTTAAAGTCCTTTGCGTCTAAGATCGCCATAGCGGCGACTTTGACACTTTTCTTCCATGCCTCGATCGAAGGATCAGGACCCTTTCTCTTTCGAGGGACAACAGGGCACATGACCTTGGCCAAATTGCTGTCATCTTGATTTAGAGCGGAAAATTGCAGTGGAGTACCTAGAATCTTAACCAAGGATTCCTCAACAGGGACACCCGTAAGTCCCCTTTTGCTTGGCAATGGAAATAGACTTCCATCTGGCTTGCGCTTTCTCGCATGCTCCGCGCGATTCAATGCAACTTTGGCGACGGCCATTGGATATTGCAGTCCAATATTTGTACAGCTTCGCATCTCACCAAACAAAACACGGGCCAACACGTCGATCGCTTCAAGCTGCTGATGCGTAACTTTGGCTCCCCCAAGGGTTAAAGACGAAGCCCCGGATTGCCGATTTCTTTGCCTCCAGTGCTGCCGAAGAGCGGGCACGCCCCCGTTTCCTGAAATACACTTGCCAACGTGGGGTATAAGATTTGAATAAAGATTTTCCGCGATATCCGATGCAATATCGTCCAAAGCCTTCCGCCCCCGCAATAGCCCTTGGGGACTCTCACGAAACAGCGGCGCGCATTGACTTAAATCAACAGATCTCCCTAGCGGAGTGTAGCGAATATTCTTTGAATCGATCCATAGTCCAGAAAAACCTCTGGCCTGAGAATCAAAGTAGGCCTTTCCGTTTGCGTCTCTCTTTTTCGGTAGATAAGTCCCGTTCACCTTATAGAAGATTCGTGTCACTTCACGGCCCTCTAAAGGATCATAGAATCTTACGAGTTCTGAGCCTTCAAACTCAAGGTTGGCGGTATTGTCTCCAGCCGTCGGCCATGCTTTACAGGGAACGTCTGCGTCCTTCTTCGATTCAATATCCCAACAATCTTGGTAGGTCTTGCCAGGGATCGAAGTCAAAGTGTAAGGCGTACCGAGCTGACCATCCAGGTGCAGGCGCCGTCTGTCCGCGCCTTTTGATGGGCGAACAAATCTCGCGGGAACGTAAAGTGGCGAGCCACCCTTTCTTTCAATGACGTAGCGATTTCCATTGAGCTTTCCTTCGGGGAGAATGTCACCTGGCTTCAGGAACAAAACGGGAACATCCTTTTCAGGGTTGGGATTGGCTTTGTCGTAAACAGGGAACTCCCCAGACTCTCCTGAATCAAAAACTTCAAGAAAGCCTTGCTGAGCCCAGGCTGAAGCCCCAAGGCCAGACACACACATGCCCAATATAAAAGTTATTATCCGTCTCACCTCTCTACGTATCGGAACGAGACGGAGGACTTTTTACCTATTAATAGAACATTGAAAATCCACGACTTTGATCGAGCTTAAGCACTTATGTCAGACCAACTTTAATTTTTAGTAACATTGTTATTTTTTAATTACCTCAATTATTTATATTTTCTATTCTGCTATACTCTGGATATTATTAATATAAACAATGTTACAAAATATAAACGACACCCTCTTAATCGCATCAACGCTTTTATCGCACCTCAAATTGAGCGATAAGGGCTTCCGAGCCCGCGACATAAGCCTTGAACTTGCGGCTCTCATCGATGACTTTGCCAATCAAGATAGGGCTCCCACCATTCGCATTTTCAATACACAGATTGCACGGGCGCTGGAGACTTTTCTCGAGGCCGGACATCTTCAACGGCGCCAAATTCACGGCCGAAGTTATTTCAGGGAGCGGATTCGTCACGAGGACGGCGCTCTGAAGCCCCACCCCCCAATGCGCTTTGGCAAACTCGGCGATATCCTTCGGCGAATCGAGCCTGGCGCTG
>JAPKGD010000268.1 GCA_026648125.1 Bdellovibrionales bacterium
ACCCATTTTTGATGATGACGTGGAAACTGAATTCGTCGGCTCCAGTGGTAAAATGAACGCCGTCTTCGACCTCATTAACCGACTTAGCAAAGTGGATACGACGGTCCTCATTCGAGGAGAAAATGGAACCGGCAAAGAGCTCGTCGCTCGAGCCATTCACTTCAATTCCCCACGCAAACACGGTGAATTTGTAGCAATAAATTGCGGCGCAATCCCAGAGAGTCTGATGGAGAGTGAACTCTTTGGTCACGAAAAGGGTTCATTTACTGGAGCCTTTGAACGAAAGATTGGAAAATTCCAGTTGGCTAACAAGGGCACCATTTTTCTTGATGAAATCGCCGAGCTGCGCCCTGAAATGCAGGTTAAACTCTTGCGCGTGCTCCAGGAAAGAAAATTTGTACCGGTTGGCGGAAATCGTGAAGTGGCCACCACGGCGCGAATCATTGCAGCGACCAATCGAAATCTTGAGAAAATGATCGAAGAAGGAACTTTCCGCGAAGATCTCTTCTATCGCTTAAATGTGATGCCGATTTTTATGCCACCATTGCGCGAAAGAAAAGACGACATGGAAGATCTTGTTCTCTATTTCGTTCGTCGCTTCAACAAAAAGCATAACCGAAACATGACGGGCATTACTCCCGATGCTTTAGATTGTTTGGGACGCTATCGCTGGCCGGGAAATATTCGCGAACTCGAGAACGTCATGGAAAGGGCATTCATCATTGAAAATGAAAGCCAAATCACCTTAAGTAGCCTCCCTGAAAACGTGATCGAAGCCAGCGGAGAAGAGTCGGAAGTGACCTTTCCCACGGGTTACTCAGGCCCCCTCGACTTTGATCGCTTTAAAGAAATGACGGAGAAAGAATTCATCGTCCAGGCCCTAAAAGCCAATCGCGGACGAATCAATCAAACGGTTGCTCACGCGAACATTCCCAAAAACACTCTTCTAAGAAAAATAAAGAAGTATGGGATCAATGTGAGGGAGTTCGCTGAAGAAATGCTTTAGTGGTGACGAATAAGCTGATGGGCGGCTTGAATGACTCTTCTTGCTTCAAGGCCCGTCATGCATTCATGGGTGCCGACAGGGCATTTTTTGTGACCGTGTCGTCCACAGGGGCGACACTTCAGATTCTTTTGGACAACGAGAGCTCGCCTCTGCCAAGGCCGAAAACCTAGTGCAAGAGTCGTTGGACCAAAGACAGACACGGTAGGTAAACCTGCGAGTGCAGCGAGATGAATCGCTCCGCTATCATTAGCGACAAGCAACCTTCCTTGGCGAAAGGCTCGTATCGTATCGGGCAATTTCCACTCGCCCGCACGAACAACCACCTCTGGAACTTCTTTTTGAATTTCTTCACCAAGGTAACGTTCATTTGCGGCACCGACAACTTCAACAAGGTAACCTTCCGAGGTTAATTGACGAGCCAAATCTTTATAACCCGAAAGGGTCCATTGCTTGGTTGGCCAAGTGCTCCCGGGCGCTAAGTATATGGTTTTAGACTCGTCAGCCGCCCTAGGAACCCCAGGTCGATCTTCTGTGTTTAGCGCAGCCCACACAGGGATATCCACCGTGCGAAAATCAACCATCTCTGCCACTTCACTCTCATTAACAAGATCCCCTCGTTGCGAAATTTCAGAATATTCCTCAGCAAATCGAGGATGAATCGCGGTCAATAGGGACAACTGCCTCAAGGCGTCAGGCAGGTAATTGGGACGTTCAACGCGTTCATCAAAAGCAAATTTATTCCACCAAGCCCTGAAACCTACTCTCCGCCCACTGGCCTTTAGCCCTCTGACCAAAAAGGCGGTTCGGGGCGATTGATGTGGACAAATCACGTGTCTCCACGAGCGCTTTGCCAGCTCACCCTTTTGCCTCTTCCATTCTCTGGGAGATGACTTGTCGACCTCTATAATCTCGTCAATGAATTGAAGATCCAGTAATGCCCCGGCTAAGCCCTTGCGACAAACCACGACCAGGCGATCATCTGGAAATAGGTTGGCTGTTTGACGCATAAGCGGAATAGCTAAAACGAGATCTCCAAGAAAGGCGGTTTGGATAATGAGGTTGTCCACTTCAGGCCCTGCTCCACCGCTGAAATTACAGCGTCTATTGGGACCTCATCGTAGCACATCAGCGACTTGGTGCAAGACCTCTTCCAACAGGGTGAGCAGGGTGCCGCGGTCAGTAGCTTTATGCCCCGGCCATAGAGATCAATTTCTTGTGGGCAGGTGGGACCAAACCATGCGACGCAAAACCGCTCGAGAGCAATCGCCATATGAAGTCCTAAAGAATCCCCACTCACAACAATGTCACAGGCCGCAACACTGCAAAGCCCGTCGCGCAAACCAAGTTCTGTGGGAGAGGAGATCACATTTAAACCCGCCGAAATAAGATCATTTCTCTTTGTGTCCTCAGGGCCACCCAAAAGAACAATCTGAACGTCAAAGCGCTTCTTGACCTCAGAGATGACACGCCGATGAAACTCCACGGTCCATTTTTTATATGGAATGACTCCAGAGCAGCCTGTATTAAATCCCACAACGACCGAGTGATTTTCTCGCCACTTTATCGCCCGGTCTCTGACTTTGGATTTCTCATCTGGTGAAAGTTCAACAATATAAGGATCTCGATTGAATTTTCCCAAAGCCAAAGACTCTACAAGCAATTGCGTTTCTGGCTTTTGATTCAAATCAAACTTAAGAGAATCTGAAAGTCCCAGGTCCCACAGTTCTTTGGCCTCCTCATTGACGGGAAGGATTGCCCCAGTTTTCGGATCAGCTCTAAATCCACGAACTTCTCGAGCCTTTGTCAGGGACAGAACACCGCTGGCTTTGAGCGATTTATCTAAAACCAAGGCAAGATCAAACTCGAGGGCCCTAAGACTCAGCAAGTCGTCAGCCGTCGTGGTCAACACGCGATCAATCAAATGATTTGGTTTGAGCAAAGCCTCAGCCGGTCGTTGGGTGACCCAAGTGATATGAGACTTTGGATATTTTCTTTTTAAGGCGGGCAATATTGAGGTTGCCCTCAACACAGCTCCTAAGGCCTCAAGATGGATGATCAAAACTCGAGGCTCACCCAACTCAAAACTGGAGCAATTCGAATCGCAAGAGTCTGAGCGTTGACAAGGTTTGTATCCCGAAAAATGTCGGCAATTGCTGGCGGCCATCTCTCAATTCTAGCCGCAACCTAAGGCGCTTTCACAGTCCTGTCCAGCTGAAGGTCCTGTGTCGTTTAAGATCCCGCTTCCAGAACGTCCTATCGACCAGGAGTGAGTCCGCGAAGCTTCCCGACGATTGTCCCAATTTTGATTTTAGACTCAATCCGAACGATGAATTTTCTTTCGTCATCAGTTAACCAAATGAGTATATCGCCCGTCGGCTTAAACACTCCGTCCACCTCAAATTGTGGGCGAATCACAACCGTGTCGAAAGTTCCAACGTCGGTCTTAAGCTTTTCCTTTCGCAGGATATCGCCCTTAAAGACAATATTTCGACCTTCATCTGCGACGGGAAACGCTAGTTTCTTTCCCGGTGTTAACGTGAAATTACGCAAATAAAAAATCGCACTGATCACATTTTGCGAATAGGGCTTAATCTCCCACTCAATGCTCTTGCTCCGCTCACCCTTGTCTTTCGAAACCCGCTTTTCCCAATAATTGCCCTTTAATTTTTCCCAATCGAAAAAACTCTTAATGTCGGCCAGCTGCTTGGACTCTTTCACCGAAATTTCAAAATTAAAAGGCAGCAAATTCTCATGATTCACATAAGTCGTAGCCATATCATCGACAGCATAAAAACGCGAAAATACGGAATTGGATTTTATAGTAATGCGAAACCGGTGTGATCGAACGCCATTGACTTCCACATCAGGTAGCACCTCCATATCGAGATACCCTGCTGTCATATTGAAATAAGTGAGTCCA
>JAPKGD010000269.1 GCA_026648125.1 Bdellovibrionales bacterium
CGTCGGCCATGGGGGTGTGAATGTAGCCGGGGGCGACGGCATTGACACGGATGTTGTTGTCTGCCAGGTCGAGCGCCATGGTCTTTGTGAGCATGACGACGCCGCCCTTGCTGGCGTTGTAATGGGCTCACCGAATAAGGGAATGCGGAACTCTGATTTGAAAAGTGCATAATGGCTGTCCGTCTTAATTAAGAGCTGGTTTCCGCGTTGAACATCGAGCAGGTACCGTGGCAATAGTTTTTCATTGTCGCCCGTGCCGTCAAAGCCACGAATGGTGGATAGGCCCCCTAAGAAAAATGCGTGAGAGGTGGGTATTCCGCTTCCTTCTTTATCACTCAAATTCGCTTCGTATCCGCCTCTGAGGCTGTTGGCCCAAACTTTTCGGCCAGAACCTACGCGAAAGTATCTGGTATGAGCGAGCTCGGTCCTAAAGAAGTTAATCTTACTGGAGCTTCCGAGAGCAGGGTGAGAGTAGTCGAGATTAAAATTGGTGTAGTGCCCGGTGGTTGGCAAGAAGGGGTTATCTCGATGGTCGAGATCAATGATCGGTCCAATTGTCGCAATCTGCTGAACGTTATCTGGGCAAAAAGCCGACGGGTTAAACGCCACGCCTTCTGTGATACATCTTCCGTAGCGTTCAAATTCACGACGAGCGTCCATGGACCAAACTTTCCAAGTGAGCCGAAGATGTTTATCAACGTCATGCTCGGCGTACAGGTCAATTTTATTGCTGGCAGTAATTTTGGTTACTGAGTTATCCGATTCAAATTCAAAAATACGCTCGGACCGAGTGAGATTTACTCGCCCTCGAGTGTTGCTATTAAACAGAAAGGGCTCGAGGTAGCCTGCGACGATTTCATACTGGGGGTAATTGACCTCTACCACATGACTCTTCACCTCAGCACGGCCACTAATTCCTCGGGCCGTGCCAAAAAGGTTACTGTAGGACAATCCCATAAAGCCACGAGCGGTAAGGGTGCGTTCACTATTGACTCCCGCACCAAGGCGAAAAGTGCCGGGGTCCCGCTCGTTGACTGAGACAATGAGGGTTCGATTTGGTACATTCGTGCCGTCTTCCATGGTTTTTATTGTGGCACGAGAAAAGATCCCGAGGCGATTCAAGCGATCCTCTGAATCTTCAATCTTTGAGGGAGTAAGAACATCCCCTGGCTCAATTTCAATTGAACGCAAAATGACATCAGCTTTGGTAAAAGAGTTTCCCTCAATCATAATCTGTTGAACGGTAACCTTAGGGCCCTCGTAAATATCAAAGGTTATATCAGCATGTGTGCCGCGGTCGTTGTAACTAATGAGATCTTCACTCTCATTCAAGAGGCGCATCTCAAGATAGCCTTGGTTGTGATAAAAGCTTTTGATTTCCTCAAGCGCCCGTTCGAGCTGTGAGAGGCGAAGTGCCGAGTTCGATTTTACGGTAAGCGTTCTCTTAAGCTCGTCACTAGAAAACGCCTGATTTCCTTTAAACGCAATGCTTCGAACCTGGGTGAGCGGCCCCTCATCCATGATCACCACAACCCGTGCTTCGTTCCGATTAGCGAGGTACTCAAGTCGCGAAGATTGAACCTTTGCTTTTAAATATCCTTCGTTGCGGAGTTCAATGATCAGATTTTCAAATCCTTGTTCCAAATCCTGGCGATTATAATAACCGCGCTGAATGAGGTCGGAGCTATTCTTCACGATGAAGTTTTCATAATAGCTATTCGGTCGGCTGACACGGCCGTTAATTATAATTTCCTTGATGCGAACCTGGGTATTCTCAGTGACTTCGATCTTCACCCTTCGCGTAAAGGTATCTTCAATCTCGATAATTCGGCTGTCGACATTGACATTAGGAAAGCCAATCTTAAGATATCCCTGGCGGATTCGCTCGGCCGCTTCTGTCGAAGGGTCAGCCGTACCTCGTTCTAGGGTATTGGGGCTTAGAATTCGATAGACGTCCGTCGGGGTCATTTTCACCGTGCCGTTGACCAAGAATTCATATCGAAAAGGTTCTCTTAGGTGAAAAGTTAGGGTCGCCTGAGTCTTATCTTGGTTGTAAATCGCATCTGGCCCCTCAATTTCAGCTCGCAAAAAACGATGGGTTTTTAAAAAATCGCGGACCTTTGCGATCAGTTCGTCCACCGCCTCGCTCGTGAGTGGACGCTTAAGGTAGCGTTGGGTGGTTCGAGAGAGCCTGTCAGCAAGAATAGAATTTTCTGTAGAAATATTGATTTTCTGAATGCGACAGGGACTATTCTCTACGATGAGAAAGGTGATGACGAGTTCTCCCGCACTTTCCTTGGTAAAGCTCACTTCGATAACGGCATTAAAAAAGCCTCTCTCACCATAAAACGTCTTCAAACGCTCTCCGGCCTCGATCACTTTTTTGCGCTCAAATCGTTGCCCGGGTTCAAGACCCAAAAGTGGTCTTAGTTCTGACTCACGAAAGGACTTCTCTCCCCGAATGACGACTTCTTTAATGGATCGAAGTGCATTGGCAACAATTGTGATCTTGCCCTTTTCCCCGGTTTCCGCTGTTACTCGCTCATAGAGACCGCTGAGAGTGAGAGCCCGGATGACATTGTCCACTTCGTCGAGGTTGAGTGGGCCAGAAAATGCTTCCGGGAGATCTCGGCGCAATTTTCGGACATCACTTTCGCCGACCCCATAAAAAGATGGCTCCTCCGCCCAAGCGGGTAGACTTAAAAGTGTCAGAGCAGTGAAGAGACATCTAAATATCATTTAAAATTAACCTTAAACTCCAAGTCGAGGCCAAAGACACTTTGATTAATGTCCTTTTCTTCTTCCAACTGAGTGGTTCCCTCTTTTCCATCCCAGGAACCCACCACAGAAAAGTTGCGATTAAACTTGTATTCCATTTTAACTGAATTTGAAGGGTTTTTTTCAAGCGTGCGACTGGCCGAAGCGCCGAGTTTTGGCGTGAATTGCTTATTGATAGTGAGTTTAGTGATATTGGTATTTTCAGTGCCGCTTTGACTAATTTGCACATCAAGGCCGAGGCGATTGCGTACTTCCTTGCTTAATGGCTTCTGTAATATCGCTGTACCAATTTGCACGGAGTTAGAAGCCGCCAGTTGTCCCGCCGTGCGATTTTGTTCAAGAGCTTTTGGAGTCATGCCGAGCGCCAACAGCGAGACAATTTCTTTTTCACTGAGGGCGGGCATACTGCTTAAAGTGATTCTCGGTTGCTTAGCGCGGCCCTGGACGCCCAGATTAATTTCGTATTGATTTTCTTTTTCTGCGGTCGGGTCGGGGTTTACATCATCGCGAACTTTTTCTGCTACTAAGGTTTGCGCCGTTAGATACAGCTTGGGATTTTCTGGAGGGTCGTCCTGATACTCGATGTAGCCCGTCTGAATTTCAAACGGAACATCGCGAAAATAGATTTCACCTTGGGGGAGTGGGGTGATCACACCGGTCAACTTTGGCTGATTTGGAGGGCCCATCACATGCACCTTGCCTCGGATCTGCGCATTGACGAGTTCATTTCGAATCGGCAGAGGGTTTCTGATCTGTATTTGCAGGTCAAGATTCACGGGCTGATCTTTAATTTGAGTGAGAGATTTGGGTAAGAGCGCGCTGGGGGTAATGCCCTTTCGTTCACCTAGGCCAGCTCCGCCAAAGTCACTAACGATTTCTCCGCCGTCGACATCGTAATTCACGCCGATGGTGTAGGGGAAAAAAGCCCCTTTAAACGACCACGAGCCAGATCCTTTGGTTTTAAAGCCTTCGGGCACATTTAAGGACACGGCATCAAATCGTCCCTTGACGTCAACGGGCACCGAATTCCGACTCTGCCAATTGATGCGACCTTCTCCAGAAATTTTTCCACCGCCAAGTTCGCCCTTTAGAGAATTCACAGTGGCGCCCTTTTCAGAGAAAATCACGTCAGCGCGG
>JAPKGD010000027.1 GCA_026648125.1 Bdellovibrionales bacterium
AGTAGAGAGTCGGTTTACCCTTACAGTGCTGAAGCTGAACTAAACCCATCTTGGATTTAACAACATGAATATTCAACTCATCCGCGGCAGAGATCTTTGTGCGCCCATCGCAAGTTAAAACGCCCGATTCTCCGGTTACCTTAAAGGCCTCATCGACGTGGGTCGTTTCTTGAAACTTTGCTGGACCACCAGACTTATGCGCGCCACAGGCCGTCAGACTCAACATGGAGATAATTACAAGATTGCGCCAATACATTAGTTCCAATTTCATATCCACCTCACGTCCCACAGTTCCATTTTCACAAAAATTTTTTTTTACTTAAAAATACCAAATCCAGTCCTTCATTCTTATCTCCCCAATTCACCAGCAGAGAAACTCCCCTCATTAGCAGAGGGCGGAAGACTCTTAACCGAGGGGCGAGGCTCTACTAAGTTCAAGCCAAAAGCACTCAAAACTTCAAATTCATCATTTGAACTTTCCAATCCCGGCCGAAGCCCTTGAACATTTTCTCCCATTCTTGGCTTCTGCAAATAGAGCTTCCGGTCTTTCTGCTCAAGTCTCATCCGCAGTGCCTCACTCGCATCATTAGAATCCAGAACAACTAATTCTTTCGTCTTAAAATCAAACCCCAGTGACAAAATGGAATGAGCTCCTGACTTGGTTTTGATTCCAATCACCCGAACGCGAGAGCGAGTCGAAATAATTTCCTCGGGGTGCATGCCTAGCCATAGTGGGTCCGAATTCCCAAATGGAACAACTCTATTGAGCAAATTTACTTTCTGAGCTGCGCCAAGCGCCAGAGCCGGATGGTATGTAAACGGAAGCCCACTTTCCCTTCTAACCTCAGAAAACCTTGAAAACGCGCTCCAAGCCTCATTTACAAAATCAATGAGTAGACTTGGAAACACGGCTTCTCCCGAAAGGCTGAAGTACAGAGCTTGTGCGGCATTCGCAGCAGCTACAGGCGTACAAATCGCGTCACACTGAGCTCTTTGAACCCCTGGACTAAACTGGCTAATGAACACCTTTTTATCGATCAATATTTGAAAGAAATTGGGATTGAGAAAACCTTCACAACTGCTAGATGCCGGCGGTTCAGCCGCCAAGACGCCGACGGCCGCAAAACATAGTCCATGGATCGCAAGACCCAAAAACAAATTACGCCAGCCATTTGTGCCCAAAAGGGGCACTTTATTCACATTCCCACGCATATATGAGCCCTTATACATTCCACATTGCTCAAAAGCCTGTATGAAAGCAGGTTACGGGCCAATTCTAGGCGACACTTCGCAGATATACCCACTTCGGCAATATGACAGGCAAGGGCCCCGGCCATTTTGATCAAAAGAACCTCAAATCGTCTCAAAATGAGAATCTTTATTTTTGCGAAACTCTTGTGCAGTTTTTACGTTAGCTCTTCAAGAGGGAGGGAAACATGAACCCCATATTTCGATCTGCACTAGTGACAATCATATTGTTATCTCATTCGGCTGTTCAGGCTCGTGCTTTGGACGCAAAGAGTATCAGTCCAATAAAATATTGGTCTGTTCTTGGCTTGCGCGCTGTCAACCCCAGCATAGAGGCACTATTTAAAATTACGGACAAATTTAAAGACTATCATCACTCAACGATTCTATTTGATAACGCCTTTGTTGAATTAACTGTCGAAAAGCGTATTGGCGATTGTAACTTAGAGTTATGCCCACTCAGTGAATCCGTCTCAATTCGCCTACCCGTTATCAAAAAGAGCGAATTGGGTTGCTATGATCTTTTGATTGCCCAATCAAATAATTCAACTTCAGTTCAAATCAAGGAAACTATCTTTGTTGAGCGCTTTGCTCGCGAGCGCTGCCCAAATCATGCCGAATTCCGCCAAGGTAAGGTCCAATATACTGTTGAGGCTCGAAAAAATACTTCTGGTAGTGAACAAAGTGCGTCGATTCGGTTTGATCTCGTCGATGTAAAGACACTCCTGCCTTCACCTCCAGTTCCCTTAAATAATTAACTCTTGATTTTCTTGATCCAGATGCCAGACCCCAACACCCACACATACCTCAAGCCGGCTCATTGAGCCGGCTTTTTTTCGACTTCCCAAAGACTGTAAGATCAATCGATCTAAAAAACGGTATAGATGAAAGTCATTGAAGCCGTGCCTGAAAAGAAAATCAGCGCTGAAATGATCAAAAGCGCCAGAATGATTGGCAATAGCCAAAACTTCTTACGTACCTTTAAAAAACCCCAAAAGTCCCGGGTTAGAGCAATCAAGTTCACGACTTCAATCCCCAGCCACCCATGGGCTCGGATTTTCTTCTCAACGCATAAAATGCATACCCAATTATCGCTGCAAACATCGCAATACTTAGCCATTGACCACGAGTTAAGCCCAACCACTGAAATCCAATATGAGCATCAGGCATACGGAACTGCTCCCCGATAATCCGGGCAATGGCGTAGAGTAAACCAAATCCCGCTGAAATTAATCCCGGCTTTCTAGGTCTTAACCAAAGGATAGAGAGAATAACAAAGACCAAGAGCCCTTCTAATAACGCTTGAATCAACTGTGAAGGATAGCGCGCGGTTAAAAATGGCGCCAAAGCCTGACTCACGTTGGTCGCCCCATTTTGAATAGATACGACGAGTTGCTCTATAACTGCGTTGACCACATTCCAAGACTGAACGTCCGTTCGGTAGTGCTGAACCCAATTTTTCCAAAGATCTGCATTGAGCTGAATGACTTCGCCTTGCGCGGTCTTAACTTGGCCAAGAGCCTCTACCGCGGGACCAATTTCTAAAAGTTTCGTTAAACTATCTCGAGTCCAATTGTACATCTCTTGAGGAAACTTCACGGCCCAACTCAGGCCCGCAGGAGCCTCACGCCCCCAAAGCTCACCATTGATGAAATTAGCTATGCGGCCAAAGAATATACCAAGAGCCCCACCGAACGTCACAAGATCAAGCGTGTGAAAGACATCCATCTTTCGCGTCCGCGCCCACCAAACACAAACAGCAATGACCCCCATGATGCCACCATGACTGGCCATTCCTCCCTCGTAAACACGCAGAACGCCCCAAAACGGCGGGGAGGATGTGAAATCGATAAGCAATTGGGGGGAATAAAAAATGCAGTAGCCTAAGCGTCCCCCAACCATAGTTCCCACGGCCACCATGGTTATAAAATCCGCAATCTCCGACACCTTCATCGGAGTTGTCCCTCTCCTGGCCATATGGCGAATGATAAGAAATCCGAAGACAAATCCTGCAAGATAGGCCAATCCATACCAGCGAATTCCATCTAAATGGAGGGAGCCAACTCGCCAAGCTTCAGGAAACTGAATCGCAAAGGGGTCTAGATCATGAACATAAACTGCCATAGGCCGATGGTGACCCGCCCCTTCAAAAATATCAAGGCTTTGACACACTTGGCCTTTAGAGGGAGATTGGAAAAATGATTCTGCCTATTGTTCTCGCCAGCGGGTCCCCTTATCGACAGTCTCTTTTGAGACAAATCCACATGCCATTTGAAGTTGCGATTCCCGACGTAAATGAGGATGCCATAAAGGCCCTTGGACATTCGCCTGAAGACCTCGCACTTATACTCGCCAAAATGAAGGGTGAAAGCGTTCTTAGGAGTCATCCGGAGGCCATAGTCATTGCGGCAGACCAAGTTGCTCACTTCAACGGAAAGATTCTCTCAAAGCCTGGCACGAAGGATAGAGCCCAAGCTCAACTTGAATTGCTTCAAGGTGGCACCCATGAACTTCTCACGGCACTTTGGATTCATCATCCGTCAAAAGGTGCAAAAACACACCTGGATACAGCGCGAATTCGACTCCGCTCACTTTCTTCAGAGACAATTTCACACTACCTTGAACTCGATCAGCCCTATGACTGCGCCGGGGCTTACAAAATCGAGCAAGTCGGACTTTCACTTATTCAAGAAATCCAATGTGCCGATTTTAACTCGGTGGTTGGCCTTCCTATGATTGCGCTGACGAATTGTCTCAGAGAATGGAATTTACCGATGCCCTTTGAATGGCACGAACATCAATCCCACTGAGATCAATTAAGCGGCTTTGAGGATTTTAGCGATTACAGCTTCTTCCTCAGCATGCTTTTCTGGCGATGTCTTTTCCAAGTGAGGGAGTAGCTTTAAAAAGGTTTTAACGAGCTGCTGATCAAACTGACTCCCTGAGAAATCTAAGAGTTCCTGAAGAACCTTTTCCTTGGGGAGCGGTTTTCGATAGGGTCGGACGTTGGTCATGGCATCAAATGTATCCACCACTGCAATCACTCGAGCAGGAAGAGGAATTCGCTCTCCCACCAAACCAAAGGGGTATCCGGTTCCATCGATTTTCTCATGGTGGTACCGAATTCCGGGCAGCAAAAAGCGAAAGAACGAATTGTGAGTAATGGGGTCAATAATGGAAGCGCTCTTGATGGGGTGTGCTTTCATGATCTCGATTTCATCGTGATCGAGACGCCCAGGCTTAAGAAGAATACTGTCCGGAATTCCTACTTTTCCCACATCATGAAAGAGACCGGAATATTCAAGGACCGTCTGCTCAAATTCATTCAGTCCCATAGCCTTTGCCAACTGTCTGGAGCCTCGCCCCACCCGACAGCAGTGAAAAAACGTGTGAGGATCTTTTTCCTTCACCGTCTGCAAAATCGAATTGGCGATTGAGCTCGCCCACTCGGGAATATCTTCCCAGGCCACGGACACCCTCCAAAGCTTTATGCCTATGATTATTTATCGGCATACAGCGTCTAAAGCTGCATAGCATTTTTAAGATACCGACCTGTTTCACTTTGAGACGATTTCGCTACATCCTCAGGGGATCCTGCCACCACAATCCGACCGCCTCCCGCGCCACCATCTGGACCAAGATCGATCACATAGTCGCAGGCACGTATGACATCCATTTGGTGTTCGATAACCAGGACTGTGTTCCCCTGATCAACCAACTCCTGCAGAAGATCCATCAACCTTCTTACATCATCAAAATGGAGACCCGTTGTAGGCTCATCCAAAATATAGAGGGTCTTTCCTGTACCCCGCTTTGACAATTCCCGGCTGAGTTTAACTCTTTGCGCTTCCCCACCCGACAAAGTGGTCGAACTCTGACCTAAGGTCATGTAATCCAGTCCAACGCGCTCAAGAGTTTCTAGACGCCGATAAATCTGCTTGTGATTCTTAAAAAACTCAGCGGCCTCTTCTACCGTCATAGCCAAGACATCAGCTATCGAGTGATCTCGAAATTTCACATTGAGGATCTCTCGCGTGTATCGACGAGACTGACAGACATCACAAGGAACAAAGACGTCCGACATAAAGTGCATGGCCACGCGAATTGCGCCGCCGCCCTGACAAGCCTCGCACCGGCCACCTTTGACGTTGAAGCTAAAGTGCCCCGGTTTAAACCCTCTAATTTTAGCCTCGGGAATCTGGGCAAAGAGATCTCGAATGAGCGGGAAAAGACCGACATAAGTGGCTGGCACCGAGCGTGGCGTGCGCCCAATCGGCTTTTGGTTGATCTCGATCACCTTATCGATCAGTTCAAGTCCTTTGATCTCTTCAAAAGGTGCCGGTATCAACGAAGAGCCGTAAAAATGCCTCGCCAAAGCTCGGTAGAGCGTATCTATAATCAGTGTGCTTTTGCCGCTTCCAGACACTCCGGTCACACCCGTCAAAGTTCCAAGAGGAACTTTCAGATCTACATTCTTCAGATTGTTTCCACTGGCATTTTTCAATTCCAGGTACAAACCTGAGCCTTTTCTTCGCGACACGGGCATATCCACTTTCATTCGACCCGACAGATATTGGCCCGTAAGACTCTTGGGGTCGGAACTCACCTCGTTTGGAGATCCAGCAGAAATCAATTGTCCACCCAATCGCCCCGCCCTCGGCCCTAAATCGATTAGATAATCCGCTTCTCGAATACTTTCCTCATCGTGCTCGACCATGAGCACGGTATTGCCCATATCACGAATCTCTTTGAGTATTTCTATGAGTCGATGATGATCCCTTGGATGAAGCCCAATACTCGGCTCATCGAGAACGTACAACACTCCCACCAGAGCACTTCCCACCTGTGACGCCAAGCGAATTCGCTGCGCTTCGCCACCAGACAGAGTCCGGGTGGGGCGATCTAATGACAAATAACTGGCCCCTACGCGCTCAAGATAACTCAAGCGGTCTGTGATCTGAGCTAGAATCTTCTCGCCAATGAGCTGTTGGCGAGAATCCAGCTTAAGCTGCTTAAGGTGTTTATGGAGCTCTTGAATTGAGAGATGTGACAGTTCTGCGATGTTGCGACCATCTAATTTAACATTTAGAGCTTCCGTCTTCAGTCGCGTCCCTTGACAGGTCGAGCAGATCCTTAGCGCCCTCTCATCGAGCTCAACGTCTTCATCTTCATCGACTTTTAATTTCTGATTGAGAACGCGCCATTCTTTTTGATGACTCGATTCATTCACTTCGTATTCTTCGATATCCTTTGTCCCCAATCCATTACAATCAGGGCATGCCCCCCGCGGATTATTAAAACTAAAAAACCGGGGTTCAATTTCAGGAAAACTATAACCACACTCCGGGCAGGCTTGATGAATGGAATACATTTTAGATTGCCCGCCCACGTATTCGATTAAGACCTGTCCATGAGCCAAAGAAAGGGCAAGATTAAGACTACTCTTCACCCGATTGACCTGCGCATCATCCACAATCAATCGGTCTACAAGCAAATCAATGTCGTGAGCACGATGTCGGGCTAGCTTCGGCGCATTGGCCAGGTCAAGCCACTGACCATCGACCCGAACCTTGGCAAAACCTCGCCTCGCCCACTTTTGAAACTCAGCCTGAAATTCACCCTTTTTGTCGCGAAAAACAGGCGCGAGTAAGAAAAATTTGGCACCTCTGGGGCGTGCCATAATGTCAGACACAATTTGCTGCGGACTTTGCGCGGCGACTGGTATCTGATGCACGGGACATTCTGGAACTCCAATTCGAGCCATCAGTAGTCGCAAGTAATCGTAAACCTCGGAGACCGTTCCAACGGTTGATCGTGGATTATGGCTAATTGATTTTTGGTCAATGGCGATGGCGGGAGCCAGCCCCGTAATCGAGTCCACATCTGGCTTTTTCATCTGCTCGATAAAGCTTCGAGCATAGGCGGACAGACTCTCTACGTAGCGCCTTTGCCCTTCTGCATAGATCGTGTCAAAGGCGAGACTGGACTTTCCGCTTCCACTCAAACCCGTAACCACAGTGATCTGTCCTCGAGGAATACGGACATCCACGGACTTCAGATTATGTTCGCGTGCGCCCTTAACCGTTATACCTGAAATTGGAGAATATTGATCAGTTTCCTTCATCTCTTGGCCTTTGGCATTTTCGACAAAGACCGTAAAGCTCAAGCACATGGTGAGTCAAAAGAAACCCATGATCGCGTGCAACGCGCTCTTGAAGTTGTTCTATTTGCGCATTTTCAAACTCGACAATGCGCCCACAACGAGTGCAGGTGAGGTGATCGTGATGCTTGCGGGGCGTTAACTCATAACGAGCAGGAAGCCCTCCCATTCGAACTTCTGTCACTAGATTGTGCTCCGTCATTTTTCTCAAAAATCGGTAGACCGTGGCAAACCCAATTTCGGGATGGGTGTCGCTAAGAGTTTCAAACACCTCTTGAGCCGTAACGTGAGCTCGGCCAGCCGCTAGCGCCTCGAGAATGGCCATCCTCTGATCTGTTACCTTTAGACTCATGTCGCGAATGATGCGCTTAAACTGGGCTTTGTCCCAAGGCTCCCTTTTGATCAGCGTATCCGTTGCGGGGTTCTGCGTTCCTCGAGTGAGATTTACGGCTTTTGTATCCATGGGCTTTGAAGTAGCCGTACCAACCTCAATTGTCAAACTAGTTGAGAATGAATATCAGTTTCCGGCCAGTGTCTTTCGCGCCCGAGCGACCGCATTATGGGCATGAAGACTCTCTTGATGTTCGACAGTGAGCCAGAAGTCAGAAAATCGCCCATCCTTTTCTAGCTCCGCTTTAATAATTCGAGCGGCATCTTCACAGAACATCAAGTTCTCCGCATTTCTACGTGCGAATTCTTGCTCATCAACTCGCTTCACCGCAGCCTGTACGGGTGTACCCAATGCGGCCTCAATTACCTCAATCAGCTGCCAAGGTTCTGGCGCAAATTCAGAGTTGGCCATTTGCACCGTCACTTCTGCTCGACTCCTCTGTGCATGGGGCGTTGCTACCCAGCCATTTTCGATGAGCCAATGTTCAAATTCAAGGGGCGTTAAACTGGGTCGATTTCCAAACGCCTGCATAAACTCATCACGAAATGAACTTTCCGCGAGAGCGGCGGAGCACGGACACGTGCTGGAGTACAGAACCTCCACCGTCATTCGGCACTCCGATCGATCCTCCGAACCTTCCACTTCAAGAGCAACTGGGTATTGTCGCCAGCCTTCTTTTCCACTCACCAATGCGGCTTGCTTTAATGGGACTTCCAACGAAACTTTAAGCCGTCCCGTCTGACTTAAGCCCTCTTGACCCCGAAGAAGATCAACCAGTAATCGCTTGAGACCGCTCAAGGACAACCCTTCACCCATAAGCCTCTCTTGAACTGCAGCAAACAAGCGGGACATATGAATGCCACGCGCCTGCGCTTGATCAAGAGAAACACCCACATCCACCGTGGCTGGAATCACCACCAATTCTTGTGAAGGTAATCGCAAACGCACGGGAGTCGAAATTTTCTCCATTCCCACCCAGTCGAGGCGACCGGCCACCTTGGGACGAGAGCTTGTCGCGATATCAGGTGCCGTGGGCGAGTTTATCTGAGGAGCTGTTAAATCTTCCATTTGGGGCCAGGTCTTATCAGAATTAACCCAAAGTTTCCAGATATTTAACGATCTGCGCTAAATTATTGAAATGCCTGCCAACCCCGGCGAAAATAGTAGAACAGACCAACCGTAAGGGATTTGCCATGAACTCAACCTCGCTGATTTTAGCCACCATTTTGACCTTCTGCCACCCCGGTTTTGGGTCAGAAGAATTCGACCACAGCCATGGAATATGGAACAAAGTCCTCTGTCAATTTGTAGTCACCAAAGGTGCCGCGAGCCAGGTTCACTACGCCAAACTGAAAAGCAATCCCGGCGAATTAAACCACTACCTGGCAACTCTTTCCAAGGTCGACAAAAAGAGCTTTGACTCTTGGTCAAAAAATCAACAGATGGCTTTTCTCATCAACGCTTATAATGCCTTTACGGTAAAATTGATTATCGACAATTATCCGGTGACTTCGATCAAGAAAATCGGCGGTTGGTTTGGAAGTCCCTGGAAAAAGAAATTCTTCAAACTGCTCGACGAAGATTCCTTTCTTGACCGTATTGAACACGAACAGCTTCGGCCTATTTACAAAGATCCTCGGGTTCATTTTGCGGTGAACTGCGCATCCATCGGCTGCCCTCGACTTCGCCCCGAGGCCTATCGCGCTGACCAACTGGACCAGCAGCTCGATGATCAGGCAAAACTCTTTCTCCTCGATACGGAGCGCAACTATGTGGACCTAAAGGGGCAAACATTGCACCTCTCCAAAATCTTTGATTGGTTTAAAGAAGACTTCAAACCATCACCCTTGGATTACGTGGCTCCCATTCTTGGCGGAGTATCTGCGCAAGCTGATCAGCTGCGCCGTTATAAGGTGAAGTTTTTAGACTACGACTGGAATCTCAACGACTCTGTTCAATCAAAGCCTTAACATTACATCACTTCGTCAAAGTGACTGATAAAGGTTCTTTGCCGTAAATATGAAGATCACGCTGAGGAAAGGGAATGGAAATCTGGTTTTCCCTAAATGCCTTCTCTATACAAAAGCGCAACTCACTCTCAATTTCAACGAGCAACATGCCACGTCCCATGCGCGCCCAAAATAACGCTTCAAACACCAACGCACTATCACCAAAATCAGAAAACAATATTCGCGGCGGCGGATCTTTTAAAATGACCGACATTTTCTGACAGCAGTCGAGCAAAATTTCTTTTACCTTATCCACATCAGAACCATAGGCTACTCCGACCGAAACTTTGGTACGAACCACGTCATCACTTAAGGTCCAGTTCACAACAGGTTTCTCTAATAAAAGACTATTGGGAACAATGACCTGTCGATTGTCTGGAGTTCGAATCTGGGTGGCGCGAATCCCAATAGTCTCCACGGTTCCCTTTAGCCCCTCAATGTCGATATAGTCATCAACACGAAGAGGCCTCTCGATCATTAAAATAATTCCGGAGATAAAATTGTTAACCACATTTTGGGACCCGAATCCAAAACCAATGGCTAAAGCGCCACCCAAAACTGTAAACACAGTGATCGGAACATTGAGGGCCCGCAAAGTTGACAGGGCAGAGGACGTTGCCGCGCGCGTCCTTGTAGACCGAGGCGTTGTAGAGCACGTCGGTCAGGCGCCCGTCCTTGTGGCGGATGGTCAG
>JAPKGD010000270.1 GCA_026648125.1 Bdellovibrionales bacterium
CGGACAGGACGGCGCGGCGCAGCGCGAGGCGGCGCTCGTATTCGACGGGGGAGACGCGCCCGGCGCACGGACCGGCACATGCGCCGGCGAAGTACCGCTCGCACAACTGCGCGCCGCCGGCCAGCCGCGGCTCCATGTAGCGCACGGCGTCCTTATTTGTCCAATGCAATGCGGAAAGTTATCAAAATCAGGCGTTTAATCAATCGATGACCGACTTACGTGAATATCTTTCTCAACTGGCAAACTGACCAAATTCTTAACACCAGTCAAAACCGAAACTCTAGGCGTTCAGAATGAAACGTCGAAGTGAGAAATAATTGCAGGTGGGTAATATCGGGGTGGTCAGACAGTTGCAGTGAAAATTCCTGAGGGGCGATCCCGGTTTCTGTCTCATTTTGAGAAAATCTGGATGGGGGAATATGAAAAAAGGCACTTTGGTTAAGCGAGAGCGCAGCAATCCCGATAGATTATTAATGGGGGGCAAACCAGTGAATCGCGGCCTAAAACCATTGGAATGGGTCTTAACGGTTGCATCCTTCTTCACTCTCCTCGTTTTGTTTAACAATTGCGGCGAAGGCTTTAATGCTGCGGACTTGTCTTCTATTCAATCCTTAGGAACCCCAGGGGACACCGGGACGACTGGAACAACAGGGACCACGGGGACAACGGGGACAACTGGGGCCACCGGAACGACTGGCACAACTGGAACCACGGGGATTACGGGGCCAGTATTTGATGCCAACTGTCTCTCAAGCCCAATCTATGATGCTTGTTTGTTCTATAAGAATCCGGTGGTGACAAAGGGAAGCGCCTTTTCATCACTTCTGTCCTTTGGCACCAACATCGATTCCGTGCAAAAGTATGCCGTACCTTTAAAGAACCGTCTCAATCCAAATATTCTCCAGTCCTCTTCTATTGTCGTTTCAGCTACAGATGGGACATCTCCGGTTCTTGTAAATGGTAAGCTTCGGCAGAAATATGCTGATGACGAGAGTAAGTCCTGGATTGCTCAGCTGATGGCTTACTTTTGGATTACCGAACAAGAGAGCAGAATGAAAGCTACTGGCGCCGCTTGGTACCCGAGCGGAAAGGGCCTTCCAGTGGATGCGTATAAAGCAACTGGAAATCTGGATAGTCTTCGTGGAAACGCTTATTTTTCAGGAAGTAGCTCACCTAAAGTTGTTATGGGGTTTGCGACAGCCTCTGGTGGGAGCGATCCCGTCCATGAGATGGCACTCAGCGCAGAAGTTTATATGCATGAGATGGGGCACGCGAATCTTCACTTTGCGAATTTAGGCGCAAACCTTTTTAATGATTCCAACGCGAGATTTATTGTTTTCACATCAACTGGCGAGTGCACCATACGAAACAGCATTTCTGAGGTCCTTTCGTCAGACGATGTGGCGGCCTATTTTTGTAAAGACGAGCAAGGGTGCATTTTTGGAATCCACGAAGGACAAGCCGATTTTCACTCCGATATTATTTTTGAGCAGAAGCCGGGATTAGGAGAGACCATTAAGAATAATTACAATGGTTCTATGATTTCGGTTCAGGTTCCAAGGGATGTCACCAAAGTCTCAAGTTTTTCAGCCACGGATTTCTTTAATAAGTCGGCCCTCAAATGCCCTGGAGCATCTTCGGGCATAGGGGGAGAAATTCATGGCATCGGAATGACCTATGCATCTATACTTTGGAAGATCTATAATAACCCTAGTATGAACAAGAACCATTTTGTGCGAATATTTACGGAGCACCTTAAAATGCTCACAAATAGTTCCCGATTTGTAGAAGGGCGAATTGCCCTAGAGGCCACGGCGACAGCTATGGCGGGCCAGCTTGGTACAAATTATCAGCCAATCATCAACCAAACGTTCACGAGTGTGGGTGTTCAGTGAGAATAAGAGCCCTTTTTCTCTTCGTGGTGATTGTGGGGCTGGGAATTTGGACAATAAATTTGAGAATGAAAAGCGGGCGCGGCCACTCAGAGACCCAGACTTACACGCATTCAAATGTACCGGCGGATCAAAGCAAAGTATTAAAACCAGCGCTGGTTGAGAGCACCACTTCAATTTTATCAAATCAGGTTCCCAAAGACCGAGCCGCCGCAGGTACCCTCGGCCCCTCTCGGGCAAGGCCCGATGAGGAGTGGAAAAGCTTTCTTGAAAAATTTGATTCTCAGGCGAAGTGGAATATTCAACGAGACGGCCAAGGACGCCCCTTGATTGTTGCTGGCGGAATTGTCCGTCTGCCGCAAATGGGATTAAAGAGTGCGTCTGATTGGGCCAAAGAGCTGGCTCGTCTCTCCGGGATTCCACCTGAACAGATTCGAGACACTGGAGAATTTCTACCAGAGACAGATTTTAGTCGCACTTATCATTTGCCTCAGATGGTGGGCGAGTATCTTATCGAGGGAGCCTTTATTCGAGTGTTTGAACGCAAAGACGACGGAGCCATTTATTATACGGCTCTTGAAACTCGGGATGTGGGATCGCCCGACCTCACCATCAACATTTCTGCGGCTCAAGCTCAAGGAATTGCAGTATCGGAGTTGTCTAAGAGTTTTGGTGGGGTTGAAGTGGTAGGCGCCGACTCCAATCCACGGGTTTTTATGACTTCTCCCGGATTTAGCGAATTGGTTTGGCGTTTAGAAGTTCATATTGCCCAGCCCAAACATGACGAACGGGAACTTCTCATAAGCGCCAAATCCGGCAAAATCCTTCGAGTGACAGGCCTCCTCCATTACTAACCGGTCCAAGGCCTGGTCGGGGTCGAGTTGCAAGACACTCTCGCCATCCGCGAAAATATAATCATATGTTGATGATTCGTCTTTTCCTTTCTCTTGCTGCAATTGCTTTAAGTTTAGTCGGTGAGCCTCTTTGGGCCGATGGAGCAGTCATTCGCCGCCTAAGAGATGTGAATGGAGTTGAGATTCGGCTCGTAAAAACAGGCAAAGGTTTTGTTTCGCCAGCTTGTGCAAGGGATCTCGACTCTTGCGTGGCAAATTGGGCAATCAAAGTTGAGGTTGAATCTTTTCAACCCAAATTTCCCTCGTCTCCCGCCGCTTTGAGCTGCGAAGGTGCGGGAGGTCGGTCCTTCACCGCGCTTGATGAAAGCAATAATGAGTACGCGCTTTGTGTATTTTCTGGAGGGCGGTTTGTAGATGCCTGGGACCTCTATGCCTGGCAGCAAAAGCAAGGCGCTCAAAAATGAATTTTCTATTTGCGCTGCTTCTGTTCTCAGTGGTTGCGCCAAGCTTCGCGCAACCCATTAATCCGTACCTGGCGCGCCCCGAGTGTCTGAAGCCCATGAATAAGAATAAAGGCGTGATGTTAAAGACAATTCCCCCCGTCAAAGATCAAGATGGAATTGGGCTTTGTTACGCATTTTCCTCGGCCCTTTTGCTTGAGCAGTTGAATTGTAGACAAATGAAAGGAGACTGTAATCACCCCAGTCTAAGAATTTCCACCCTTGATTTGGCCGCGCATGCTGGCCTCGGTCGAGGCATTTTGGAGGGGGGACAGCCTGTTTCTGCCCTGGCGGAGGTTGCCATTAGAGGGCTGAAGAGAAACCGCCGCGGTAAATTTTCTGTAGTTCGAGAACAGTGTGCACCCTATAGCCGCTTAAGCGAAGGCAAAGACGCGCTTCGTGCGCGCGGCGATGCGGGCGGCGCGCACGCAGGTCGGCGGTCCAGGCCGGGCTTGATCGCCGCTTCGATCATCTTGACCAACTCGTCGGGCCGTGGCCGCAACAGGGCGGTCGAGCTCACCATTAAAAAAGAGGCTCCTCTTTATGGGAGCCTCCATTGCACGTCGTGGATTGTCTGCGGTAGGCGTTGTGGAAAAAGGGCAGATGTCCGTGCGGGAATTCAATTGCTCAAGCCGAAGGATCCGGCGGAGTTCTTGAATCAATC
>JAPKGD010000271.1 GCA_026648125.1 Bdellovibrionales bacterium
TGTGTTAGAAAGAGTGTTTACAAGACCAATGGGCAGCATATCGCCCCACTGATTGGTGCCATTATTAAAGCGTTGAGCTCCTAAAACAGACTCAGTAATGCTGTTACCTCCGGCCGTATGTTCGTTGTCTATGTATGTAAAAACCATAGAACTTGGGGTAGGTTTGGTAACATACCCTTGTGCATTTAAAAGCCAAAAGCGGTCAATTGCTTCGTCGTTGGGGAGTCTGTCGGCGACCACGACGACGGCGTCGCAGGGGAGAACGGTTTCAGCGTGGGTGAGGGTATGTCTGCGTACGGACTTAACAAATTCAGCGATCGCTGTGACTCGATCTGACTCCGTTTCCGCCTTGGCTGCGTCCTCATAGGCGATGAGGGAAACTTTAGAATCCACAATGAGGTGGCGATCTCCCGGCAGTCGCACCAATACGTCTGGTTTTCGAATCTGGCCATCTTCACTCTTAAGCCCTAAGCCCCGCCCTTGAACGACAAACTCTTCACCTTCACGCAGCCCCGAAGACTCCAGGATTCGCTCAAGTATCACTTCACCCCAGGTGCCTTGACTCTTGACGTCCCCACGCAAGGCTTTTGTGAGAGATTGCGCCTCATTGCTGAGCTGAGCTTGCGCCTTGATCATAAACTCAATTTCTGTTTTTAAGGCCAGTCGCTCGCGAGCCTCGCGGTCATAAACTTCACCTATTTTCTTTTGTAATTCTTTAAGTTCCTGATCAACCGGGGTTACAAGAGTTTCAAAACTTTCTTTTGACCATTTGGCGAGACGCTCATGGCTCGCTTCCAAATGTCGACGGCTCGCATTCTCAAACTCAATCTGCATTTGCTGCTTAAGTGCTTCGTGGGCTTCACTTTGCTGCGTCATTTGCCTCTCCGCTGCCAAGACAGCAGCTTCGGCCAACAACGCTCTCTGCTCCAACCGAACTCGTTCATCCATGAGCGTCCGATTCTCTCGGTGCAGAAAAAATGATCGCCACCACCCATAAACGCAGGCCGCAAGAAGAATCCCAAACAGAGTGGCCGAGATTAAAGTCATCATCTTGTTCTATCCTCTAACGATAAAAAATATCTTCTGACAAGGTCTCTAATGCAGGTTGTCCCTCGACTCGAGCCCAAAAAATAAACCCACGGGAAGGCACAAGCTCTTTGCCGCTAAGGGCCTCGAGGCGAAACGGTGGCCATATTTCACTCGATAACTGCCCCGAAAACTTCTCTGCGGGATTCGACTTCGATAGTTTTTCGACTCGAGACTTAAAATCTTCGTCCTCCTCCACCTGAGCAGGATCAATCACCACCTCATTGCTCCACAGAATTCGCTCAATCACCTGCCCCCAGGGATCTACCTGATTTGGAGTCACCGCGTATCCGGCGAGCCACTTCTCATTTCGCCGGACAATGGCCGTTGAAAATGTGAGCTGGTGAATGCCTGTATTTGGCTCGAAAAACGAAAGTGGCGCCTGAAAGGCCGTCAGAGATTCTAGGCCATCCAATACGCGGCCCAACTGATTCTTCAATAAAGGAGGTGCTGTGTCCATCGCCGCCATTCGCGTCCCATCCAATTGCAAGGTGATCCAAGCCCATCGCTCAATTCCGCGCATGATCGCACTGTTACGCGCGGTCACCTCACTCGGAGCAAAGGCCCAGCCCATCAACCTGGCATCATCACCCATGAGCCGAGGCGGTACCACTCGCTCCATGATTTGCGAGACACAGGCAATTTTCGCCAGGCGAGGATCTGTATGAAATCCTAATGCCCAAAGGCGATTATTCACATAGGCGCGAACCACATTTGCGCCGTCACTTAATTCTTCTTTAAAGACAATTTTATCTGGCAAAAACTCACGATAGGCCTGAATCCACTCATCCGACATGGGCTGTTTCTCCTTCACTCGAGAGATTTAAAGTCTTCCGCCCCTCAAAGCGGGACATGAGCGAATACGCAGCGGGGACCACAAAGAGAGTAAGAACCGTAGAGACGATCACTCCGCCAACAATCGCCATCGCCATAGGCGAACGGGTTTCTGCTCCCGGACCTAACTCGAGCACCGCAGGTAAAGCGGCAGAAACGATCGTAATCGAGGTCATCAAGATAGGTCTTAAGCGCATAGGACAAGCCCGCATAAGCGCATCTCGAACACTTAAGCCCTCATTGTCGCGAAGCTGATTTGTAAAATCCACGAGCATAATGGCGTTTTTCTTTACAACGCCCATCAATAAAATCAGTCCAATCATACTGTAGAGGTTCAGCGATTTTCCTGAGATCCAAAGCGCCAGCCAAGCCCCACTCAATGAAAAGGGCATAGAAAGCAGCACCGTAAAGCCGTGTACAAAACTGTTAAACTGAGAGGCTAGAATCATATAGGCGACAATGACACCCAACCAGAGAGCAAAAGTTAAGCTCGCAAAGCTTTCTCCAAAAGAGCGACTGCTCCCACTCAAGACCAAACTATATCCCGGAGGAAGAGTCTTTCGCGTGGCTTCGATGGTTGCAATCAAATCCGCTTGAGACGCCTGAGGCGCCATATTTGCTGTCACGGTGATTGATCTTTCTCTTTGCTGGCGCGTAATCGATGCCAATCCGGTGCGGTCTTCTAAAGTGGCCACATCACCTAGGCGAATGAGTTCTCCTCGGTTATTGCGCACTCGAATATTTAATATCGTATCCGCTTCTTTAATAAAGGGGCGATCAACCTTAACCCGTACGTCTATGCGTTTACCGCCCTCTGTAAATCGTGCGACGCGTTCTCCGCCAACCAGGGAGCTGACCGCCTTTGCTATGGCTTCCACGCTCACACCAAGTGCCACGGCTCGATCTCGTTTAGGTACGATTCTGAGTTCGGGCAATCCCTCTTCTAAATTGGTGTCCACATCAACAAAGCGCTTATCTTCACTCAACGTGGATTCATATTTCTTAGCCAACTCGATCAGCCCGTCCCACTCAGGTCCCCGCACACTAAATTCGATGGGAAAGCCTCGCCCCCCGCCGAACGATCTTGCACTGAGGTCTTGAATCACGACACGAATTCCTTTGATCTCTTTGAACTTGCCGCGCAGAGAATCCATAATTTGCTGTTGCGTGAGCTTACGTTGATCCCGATCTTTTAAGGTTACGAATCCCACTGCAGAGTTTACGACTCCTCCACCACCAAACCCACCAATGGAAATAAAATAGCGCTGAATCTCCGGAACTTGAGCCAAGATGGCTTCAATTTGTTTGGCTTGAGAGTCAGTATAATCAATCGACGAGCCCACAGGAGTCTGCATACGCATAAGAAAGATTCCCTGGTCTTGGGGCGGCGCAAACTCCTTTTTTATTCCCTTCAATGTGAATGCACTTGCGGTAAAAAAGACTATGCCGATTCCTACGACCAGCAGTCGATGCGAGAGCACCAAGCTGAGTGCACGAGAATAGGCTTGAGACAGTTGATCAAGCCATCGGTCCATGCGCCGGCCACCGTGTTTGGGCTCTTCCATAAATTGTGAGCACCGCATTGGGGTCAAAGTGAGGGCTTCAAGAAGAGAGATGCCCACTGCAATTGAAATCGTCACTCCAAACTGAAGAAAGAACTTACCAATAATTCCTTCCATAAAGGCTACTGGCAGAAAGATCGCGATAATTGCTAAGGTCGTGGCTAAGGCCGCAAACTGAATTTGAGTGGTTCCCTCATAGGCCGCTCTGACCTTGCTCTTGCCCATTTGCCGGTGACGAAAAATGTTTTCAAGCACCATAATCGCGTCATCAACCACAATCCCCACGGCAAGGGTCAGCGCCAAAAAGGTAAAGGTGTTCAGCGTAAAGCCCAAAAATTTGATGGCGATAAAAGCACCGATTAAAGAAGTTGGAATCGCAATCAAAACGTTAAACGTTGCACTCCATGATCCCAAAAAAAGCCAGCA
>JAPKGD010000272.1 GCA_026648125.1 Bdellovibrionales bacterium
CAAGCAACGAGCCGGCGGCGATGAGGTCAAGCGCGGGAAATTCTTCGTGGAAATATCGCAGCGCCATGATGGCGCGAGGACAAGTAGGCAAAATCACTCATTTGCAACCAGTCTTCACGACTTTGTGGCGGCATTTGGCGAAACGGATTGATGTTTGTTGAATAAATCGGTTTGAGGGCGAGACTCGCATTGAGCCAGAGGTCGCTCACGCTGCCGTCCTCAGTCAAAGGCCTTTGCCAAAAAGGATAGCGCCCTTGCAATTTGAATAAGTGCTCGAACCATTTGAGGTGAAATACATTTTGGCTCTCAGTGGATGGACGCTGAAGCGCTTCAAGCAGCGGAGCCAGTCGCACAGCGGGGCAGAAGTGCGCACCACCTTGAAACACCTTTCGGTCATCGGCAATGGGGTTTAGGTCATTCATCCAATGGGCATACAGGCTCGCCGTCGCAGTGGTTCCGCGACCTAAAAGATGAAGGCTTGAGATTCTTCCCCTGTAAGGTGAAGCGGTGTTCAGCCACCAACCGGCTTCTAAAAGTTCAGCTCCCGAGTCAAAGCTGCCTGCCAGCCAGCGCTCAGATAATTTGCTCTCAGGAGATTCAATGAGGAAGAGATGAAAGGGACCCTCTTCATAGAGCTGCATAATGGCTTGCTTCAGCCAAGGATCCTCAATGGGATCGCAACTCCATTCGCAAAGAATGAGGATGGCGGGACGTTTTTCGGGTTTCATGAGGGCCCACCCAGAGTGCTCTAAGCCCTTGCGATCATTGAACTGAATGGGCTCAAATTTATGAGGGGGCCCCTCGAGGCTCTCTAAGTGCCGATGCGCTTCTTCGCCTTGTGGCCGACTTAAGCGAAATTCACTATCGCATTGAGCGAGCCAGCTTTTAAGGAGTTTACTCTTCAACTCAGGCGAGCGTGCCTCGAGAAATCGCCAAGAAAACAGTTGAGGATGACACTCTTTACTGTAGAAATGGTCAGTGACTTCGGGGCTCCACGCCCAACTGCGAAATGGAATTAAGCAGTGCAGGGTTAAGCTTACGACGATGATCGCGCGACGTTGATCCATACTCCTCGCTTCTTAAGGCGAGTATCAAGACCCGCCACTAGTCTTATCGGCCTTGGTCGATATGGACTTATGGAGGAGGGCGTGAAATTGGCCCTAGGACGGGCAAGACCTCAGGTCAGGCTTTTAGGGTGCCGCCCTAACCACCTGAAAATATTGCATTATTTGATTTCTATAATAATTTGCGCAAGGCCCCGATGAGTGCTATAAATCCGGACTTTGTCAAACCGGTTAGCGCAGGAACTGAATATGAAAAAAGAAATTCACCCCGATTATCGCCCAGTCGTCTTTCGTGACGGATCGAATGGATGGGAAATGCTCACCATGTCGACCATTAAGTCAAAAGAGACCACCAAGTATAAAGACGGAAAAGAGTACCCACTCGTAACCGTTGAAATCTCGAGTGCTTCTCACCCCTTCTACACAGGTCAACAGCGATTGATTGATACAGAAGGTCGTGCAGAGAAGTTCTTAAAGAAGTACGGCAAGAAGTAATACTTCGCTTAAAAAACTTTCGAGTCGATTTAAAGGGCCAGCGCTTTTGCAGCGGTGGCCTTTTTATTTATTGGATCAAAGGAGAGTTGAGCCCGTAGGTGATATGAGCGGGTTCAAGTACTCGGTAGGGGTTGTCCGCGTATTCGATGAGGTAGAGGCAGGGCTGCCAATTCTTAGCACTGACAATGTCAATTTCACTGGCGCCTGGATAAAAACCGCCGCTGAACATGTCTTTGGGATCGAGCTCAAAAGTAAAACTCACCACATGTTGCTGCCCATAAGACCAATCGGTGGTGTCTCCGCTGGCAATGTAGAGATCGGAGGACTGCTGCGGAGTGTATCCATTCCACTGAGCCATCGTTTCGGCCATTGTCTTGTGAACTAGAAAGTCTCTTTGATTTTCGATGGAGTCGTATTTGTGTCCCCAAGGATAGAGGATCAGTTCACTAAAGGTGTGAAAGCTGAGCAGGATAGTTACATTATGTTGATTCTCGATGAATTTTTTTATGGCTTGAGTCTCGGGCTCGCTAAATGGAGTTGGTCCCTTGTAGGTTTCACTTTTCGGATCAGAACTTGAACCACCTGTGCCCCACATAAAACCATAGTTGCGATTGAGATCCACGCCGTAAAAGGTTTCTGAAACTTGAGCTCGACTTTTTCTCCAGTAGCGGTAACGACCGGTTGAGATGTCGTACTCCTTGCCATCAGGATTCACCACTGGAACGATATGAATATCTCGTGTCTCAAAGAATTTCTTAATTTGGCTATCGCCGCTTCTAAAGCCAGCAATGAGCTTTTCAATCAGGAGGAGGGGAACCTCTACGCTGAGGTGTTCGCGGGCATGGTGGCCACCCATAAATGCAATTCCAGGCTTGGAATCAGCGCTCTCGAGTTCTGTGCTGAGACGGACGTGCCAAATCTCTCGACCCTCCACGCTTTGTCCTAAACTCTCTACGCTCATAATGTCGGGATTTTGTCTGGCGAGATTTTTAATCTTTTCCGTGAGTTCAGAATAATTGTGAAAAGCAGAATCATTCTTTGGAAAGTCGAAAGAAGCGACTTGATTAAGGGGAGTCTCTTCGAGCAACAGACCCATCTCTCGAAGCTTGTCGCGCTCTTTCTCATTAGCAATCCCAATCACGTAGTCGCTAGCCACAGTTTCAATGGCAAGACCGACATTTGCCACAGTAGAGCGCTCTTGACTGTTTTGGGCTTTCACTTTTAGCCAGAGCCGAGAATCTTCGGCAAATGCACTTGCGTTCAAACCAATACATAAGATGAGTAAACTGAGAAAGCGATCCATGCCTTCACCTCCGCGTGTACAAAGCCTAGCACTTTGTCGCGATGACGGAGGGTGGCGAAAGCGGTTGCCTTTTGGAACTAGTCCAAGGTCTGCATCTCAAGAGATTACTGGAGGTCGTAAGTGACGGTGACCTTAGTGCCAATCACGGGAAGGTCACTCAAGCGGATGGTTTGACCAACCACTTCCCAAGTAATGTTTGGGTCAGCGGGAGACAAAGTGACTTTGACTGTGCCGGCGACAGGCATGGCTGAAAGGCCGATCGTTGTCGCGTACTTTTTGACTCTTTGACCAATGCTCGTGAGCGCCGGTCCATAATCACTCGCGCAAATGCTCCCGGTCTCACCCTTGGTGATATTTGCAAAGTGCTGAACGAAGTCGCCATAGTTTCCGCCATTATTATATTGAGCATTGAAGCAGGCGGTGTCGTTGGGCTTGATGATAATCCCAAAGCCTGTGACGTCTTTTTCTTCTCCCCAAGCTCCTTTAGCCGTAGAAAGAACATCTTCGGCAGTTGTTGGGTCGTACAGATATTCACCGGTAGAAAGTTCGTCTTCATCGCTAAGAACGATGGCGACAAAATCGGCGCTTTGACGAAAAAAACCTAAATTGTCGCTGTTTCGCTTGGTGATGGCCCGTCGAATGGCTTCTAAGGGTTGCTCGTCACCGGAGGCGCACTTTGTTGTGTCGGTAGCGCATCTTGGGTCCGTGCCGTTGGCCGTAACCGTATCCAGAAAAACCTGCTCAAAGTTTGGTGTACTGCGAGTTAAAACATTTGTGGGTGAGGAGGTCCCCACCATGTTCACAATTTTACCGTTTGTGGAATAGGGGCCACCACTTAAATCGGTGGTGGTAATCGCGATCTGCCAATCTACTCCGACCAAAGAGTCCACAAAGGAGGCCAAGCGATTGGCCAGCTTCTGTTGTTCCTCGAGCATGGATGCGGAATTATCGACCACGAAGAGAACATCCACTTTAGTGAGAGGTCTTGAGTTATTGATGTAAAAGATTTCAGTGCGAGTTTTATCTTCATC
>JAPKGD010000273.1 GCA_026648125.1 Bdellovibrionales bacterium
TATAGCGTACGTTTTGTTTGGTCAAGTCAGGTTCTCAAAATCGGCTACACTTTTTTCAGAAAAGGTTTTGGCAAGTTAGAGCGGCTCACGCAGCTCGACCTGGTGATTGTGGATCGCAGGATGGTGGTGAGCGGTGACATCAATGGCTTCATGGCCGCGCTTCAGGCTCGAGCCGAGCGAGCCAATGCCATAAAGAAGGGCCAGCGACTTAAGTTTATATTCTTAGTGACCAATGAAGAGCAACTTCGTCCGCGTGAATATGAGTCTCACGACATCGTCGGGCTTTTTGCACTCCCCCTTGAGCAACGGCACATTAGTTCAGTGGCGGCTGTTGCGCTGGATGTGGTATTTTCAGTCTACACTTTTGAGAACTGGGGATGGGCTTCGACATTACTCAACGTCCATGTGGCGAAACCAATTGAACTCGAGTCTCTTTCTGAGTTTGGAGCCGAGCTGCGCCACAGTCGTCCGATTGCACCAGGAACAGTCTTGTTTCTTCGAGGGGGACTCTTTGAAAATGCGCCCAATCAATGTTTGGCCGCACGCTTTTATCACTGCGCTGAACACCCCGAACACAAAGGCGAATACAAGTGTTCCACGATCTATTTTGGAATTAATGATGCTTTCATGAAATACGCCAGGCGCTGGTTTAGAGAAACCTACGCCCAGTCGAAACAATCGGACAATAATTAAAGAGGCCAGGTCTCGGAGACGTATCTCTCAAGATGATTGATCTTCATGTCTCTCTCAACCAACACGGCATCCACAACTTGTAAGATTGTGATAAACCCTTGTAGCTGACCCTCTTTCACCACTGGCATATGGCGTACTCCACGCCGATTCATTTTGGATAAGCACTCTTCAGCACTCATCTCGGGAGATGCGGACAAAATGTCTGTGGACATGACTTCACTGAGAGCGACAGCCTCGGGCTTTTTCTGCGCCAGAAGAACTTTGCGAGTGAAATCTCGCTCAGAAAATACGCCCACCAAGCACCCATCGTGTGCGATGACGACCGCACCCAAATTATGGACGGCCATCGCGTTTAAAGCCTCCAAAACCGAATCTTCCGGTTTTAAAGACACCATTTGGTTCTTTGAACTCGAGAGGATATCGCCAACGGTCCGCATTCCACTCCCCTTCCTTTTTAAACTCAAATCAGTATACGTCGAGATGAATCGCCTGCCGAGAATTTGTTCGAAATCTCTCACAATTCCCAATAATGAAACATGATTTATAGGTTTTTGAGACGATACGATGTTGTTTGCGTCTCAGAATTGGTCAGTCTTAAGTCTTCAAAACGGTTAGGCCGCGGCCGCTAACTTATGCCCACAGTGCGGGCAGAATTTATGAACAGAATCGATGACCCCCTGGCATTCGGGGCAAGCCGGTCCCGCCGCCGTTTGCGCTTTGGCTTCTTTCTCATTGAGGTCCACAAATCCCTTATCATTCCATTTGTCGATTTCGTAAATGATCTGCCAATACGTCGATAGCCGATCAAATTCATTGCGGTCGAACATGAGGACGGCGGGAGCGTTTTCGCGGCTCTGTCGCTTTACAAAAAGTCCCTTTTTTTCAAGAACGTCAAGATGGGTCCCTTTAACTTCGAGCCCAAAACGCTTTCTCATTTCTTCTAGAACTTGATCCCAATTTACACTTACAGCACCCTTACGATCTGGCTCAAGTCCCTCACTAATTGCCACTAATCCCCTTGCAACTTTGATCGCCAGTGGGTCGACATGAATAACTTCGGAATATGTCCCTTTATACAAATTGTATTGATAGAACTCGGCAAAGTCCTCGAGGATTTGCATATTCAATATGCGCGCCTTGCTGAGTTCCTCTTCTCCCTCTTCGTTCTTGGTCATGGTCAATTCACAGTATTTGAGTTTCGCCAAGAGATCGAGAAGGCTACGCATCCTCTGTGGCGACTCCCCAAACATTCGTGTCCCGTATAAGCGCAGGGTGCTCCAATCTGCAATCATCACCCCGGGCACCTCTGCATCCGCTTTACCCGTATGCCTGGTCACCAAGTTGAGAATTGTAAATATTCTGGGAATTGCTGGCTGAGGACATGGATTCTTATCTGTTTCCATTTTGATCGATCGCAAGTTTAAGCGCGTTTGTTTGGCCTCATCGATGAGACTCTTGAGGAGCAATTTGACACCCGGCTGGGCGGAGTTGATTTGAGCCTTCATGGCTTCGAGAGGAACTTCCATCACTCGTGTTTCTTGGAGAACCTCGGCGGTAAATGCATGCCTGGCGTTATAGAAGAGCGCTTGCTCGCCCAAGACCTGTGAGGCACCTGCGACAAGAACCTCGAGACGCTTGCCTCCACGCTCGACGCTTAAGCCCACTTTGCCTTGCTGGATAACGTAGAGGACTTGAATGGGGTCGTTCTCTTTAAAAAGAATCTCGCCCCGCTTAAATTTCTTTATATTGTCCACGCCCTCTCCTCTGACTCTTGACTTATCGGAAATCGGATTCATATTTTGAGGGTGATGCGTCGCGCCAATAGGTGCAAAACCTGAAGAGGGACGGGACATCAAGACTGTGCTATATTTGGCGCAATTTAGGACAGAGGTGACATGTGATTGAAATGTGGTGGGTTCTAGTACTTGCGGGCATCCTCGTCGGCGGTTTGTCGGCTTGGTTGGCCTCCCGCCTGCGACGACATTCCTTAGTCACCCAAGCCGAAGAACTGGCCCAAGATCTAGTTTCCGCGGCTGAGGAACATCGCAGTCGAATTGAAGCTGAACTTAAGGAGCGCCAAGAAGAATTGCGTGAAGAAGCTCTTGAACGCTTTGAGCGAGAAACTCGCAAAGCGGTGGCAAGGAACTCTGAACTTGAAGAACAAGTTGCCGATCGCGAATCTGAGCTGCAGTCAATTCATCAGAAAAAAGAGAATCAGCGAAATCGACAAGAACAAATACTAAAAAGCCGCCAGGGACGACTTCAGGGCCGAGAAGGTCAGGTCCGGAGGGTCCTGGCGAAGCGAGACCAACTGCTTGTTAGCCTTAAAGAAGGTCTACAAAAACGGTCTGAGGCCAACGTTGAAGAACTCAAACAAGATATCCTCGAAAAGCTCGAAGCTGAAAACAAGCAAAAGGCCACAAAGTTAGCCTCCCAATATGAAGAAGATGCGGAGGTCAATCTCGAGCGAGAAGCTAAGCGCGTTCTGCAAGTGGCTCTATCCCGATTCGCTCGCCCCTATTGCGCGGAACGAGGAATTGGAAATGTGGATTTTCCCTCGGCAGAAGTCAAAGAACGGACTCTTGGCCCAGACCGGAAACACTTAAAGGCTCTAGAAAAGTCTTGCGGCGTGGATATCTCAATCAATGAAGAATATCAAAGCGCCTCTGTACTTGGTTACGACCCCGTCCGCCGAGAATTGGGGAGAATGGTCCTCGAACGAATGCTTAACGAAAGAAATCTCAGTGAGGCGCGCATTGAGGAATTGACTCATAATTGCAAAAAGGAACTTTTCAAAAAAATTATTTCAGATGGGAACCGCATTTCAAAAGAACTTCGCATTGAGGGATTGAGCGAAGAAGTTCGCCATATGATGGGAGCCCTACGCTACCGATATTCGTTTGCGCAAAATCAACATTTTCATTGTGCTGAAGTCGGATTCTTATGCGGACTTTTATCTGCTGAGCTCGGTGTTGACGTAAAGGATGGTCGTCGTGCGGGTCTCCTGCACGATATCGGCAAAGCCATGGACCACTCGAAGGATGGCGGCCACGCGGTCATTGGTGCTGAGTTTATTGAGCAGCATGGAGAAAAGCCGCATATTGTACATGCTGTACGCGCGCACCACTTTGATGAAACTCCGAGCACTGATCTTGCCTACTTGGTCATTGCGGCCGATGCCATATCAGGAGCTCGTCCG
>JAPKGD010000274.1 GCA_026648125.1 Bdellovibrionales bacterium
TTCGACCTTTCCAATTGGTCCCGTCAAAAGTTAAAAACTCTCCTGTACCAGGAGCAGTTGATGTCACCGGTGTGCCCTGGATCTGAACTACCGTGGGGTTTGGATAAGTCCCACCCAAATCTCCGCCCGCTGCACCACCTGAAACAATCGCGGTGGTCCAAGAGAGATTTCCTGAAGTATCCGACGCTAAAACGAGACCGCTGACGCCAGGTAAACCTGATGGCAACACTAGCACGTAGTCGGAGGGGATGTCCGAGGGTGCAGTGATTGTGGCCTTGTTAGTGTCATCGTCGTAAACAAAAATATCTCGAACAGATACCGAATTCCCGCTTAGAGTGTTTCCCGACACAGAACCAGAAACTGAAACCGACCCAGAAGAAATCAACGAAGTCGATCCCCCAATTGTCCCAGAACTAATCGCATCACCAATCACTTTGCCGCTTGTTGAGATGGTGGGGATGTCGGCCTCAACCAACGCGCCACCAACGGTGACGATACCTTTGGAGTTCACAAGAACTTTTGTGTAGCTGCCGGGTGCTACACCACTATCGTTCAGATCAATGCTGCCAGGACCCGTCAGCACTCCGCCCGGAGTTCCGTTGGCCGTCATTCCTGAGCCAACGGTGATCGCCGAGATCCCTGCGCCCGACACGCCAAGGGTTTGCGTGATTGCACCGGTGTAGTACTTCACTTCACCCGTTGTTGAATCAAACCAAACCTCTCCGGCCGAAGGGGAGTTCGGCGGAGTGGCTGACGCAAACGGAGGAAGTTGAGCTGCTCCACTGGAGCTGCCAATCAAGTTCAACAACTCGGTATAGTTGCTACCGGTAAATAAATTTTGAATGTTACCTTGAGTCACATTGTTAAAGGGCGAGGTTTGTAAAAACTGATCCTTCTCTAAACCTTGCAAACTTTCGGCAACGATCGCATTTGGAACTGCGTCCATTGCCATATCGGGCGACAATACTTCAGGGGAACCTGCGGTCTTGGTGACGGTGATGCGAGCATAGCGCAAGGAACCACTTGCAGCAGTATGCGTACAGGGAGATGCCGGTGCTGCTAACTGCTTACCCAAAACATCTACAGCGTTTTGAAAAACTTCGGCCATAGTGCGACCTGGATCATTGGCTGTCCGCTGAAGAGCACCCACACTGCTACCCACGCGAACGTTAAAGCGACCGTTGGTTCCCGTGGTATCTACGGTTTGTTGCTCTTCGTACAAGATACAAGTCTTGGAGGGGTCAAGAACTTGGATTTTAATTACAACGTTTGAATCTAAGAGCGGAGCTGTGCCCGCAGGATTTGTTAATTGACCATCGAGTGTGAAAGATTGAGGAGCGTCGTTAGCGGCGCTAACGGCGAATGAAAACAGCAAAGCTACAACGTACAGCAAACGTACCACCGAACCCCCCTGCTTTGGTGGAACTTCTTACGATGCAATATCTATATACACTTATCGGCCTAGACCTGGCCCGGGATGAGCAAAATCTCCGTCTCAAAAAGGTACCTGGTGGGTTTTCCGGGGCATGGCGCGGCAAAAAGGGGCCCAAAACCATACAAACTTTGTCTCAAATTGAAAATCCGCAGCTCGGAAGGGACATTTGAACAGAGCGATCTCAAATCAAATAGGCAGCCAAAACGCTTTGATCGCGAAATTGCATCATGGCCGACAAATGCCGAGAAATCCTCAGCGAGCCTTTTCTATAAATCCATTTCATATAACTGCGAGAGGAGTTAACAAGGAGCCCTTTAAAATCCCCCTCGAAGAGGTCTGGGATATTATGCAAGACTATCTCTTTTTCATTTCCAAAGCCTACGAAATTCAAATCCACGCCTTTGTGCTCATGCGAAATCATTGGCACCTCATCGCTAGTTCCGCAAATGGCCACCTCAGCTCGGCAATGAATTACCTTATGCGTGATTCAAGTCGCGCAATTCTTCATGAAGCACATCGAATCAATCAAACTTACGGCGGCAGACACTTTAAATCTGAATTGGCCACAACCTCTTACTATTTAAATGCTTATAAATATCTTTATAGAAATCCGGTCGCAGCAGGATTGGTCGATAAATGCGAGGACTATCAATTCAGTAGTTTGAGCGGGCTGCTTGGCGCAAGAAAGATGCATATTCCAATCGTTGAAGACACGACTCTTTTCTCCAATTACGACCTGCAAAAGCTTCTGGGACACGCACGGTTCGAGGAAACTCAACGGTACGCGCATTTGACGCCTGAGCATCTTGCTAAGGCGATCAACATCGTGTCCTTCGGTGGCCCGAATCTACCTGCACCAGCAAAGCCAGCACCGGCAGCGGTGGCCGAAGTCCAAAAGTCGGCTGAACAAGTGGCGAAGGCTCCGGTCTTACGGATTGTCAGTAACACGTAAAAAGCAAAAACTTGGGGAGTGTGTCCGATGAAATTCGTGTCCGAAATTGACGGTTTTTAAAAAAGACCTGAAAAAAGTAGGACACTAATAGGACACAAACCGTGATTTTCAGAAAAATCGGACACGGCGTAGGACAGCTTTTTTGTGTCCGAAACCATGTCCGCTCGGTAACACTTTTCCCGATTTTTTTGAGTAAAAAATGTGCCTTAAAAGGTTCGGGACACGAAAGTGTCCCGGACACAGAAAAGGCACGACGAAAGTGCGGTTTATTTGCAGATGACCGCTTTCGGGTCTTTTGCGCAAAGGTACGCTTTGATAGCTGCGTTTTCTTGTTTCAGTTTTGCGTTCTCAGCTTCGAGCTTGGCTGTTTTAGCAGCAACCTCAGCTTTGATTGCCGCTGTTTCCGTTTTATCGGTCTTAGAAGCGATTCCACGAGCCATGACAGTCTGATCGGCCTTAATGCCCATAACCTTCGCGTAAAGCTCTTTAATCGCTGCTATGGCAACAGCAACCATCTTGTCGTATTCGAGTGAGCGGTAACTGTCCTCGCCCTTGTTAACGACTTCAGGGAGCACTTTCTCAACATCCTGAGCAATAAAGCCTACTTGGTGCTTGTCTTGGAAGCTGGTCGCCTTCGGATTGCTGCGGTCCCAATCGTAATACACAGGACGAAGCTGCTTTACGACATCTAAGCCATTTGTCACTGGCTTAATATGGGTCTTCAAACGACCATCTGAAACAGTCGTGTAGTTGACCCAAGCGCCGTTTTGACGGAACTCGAATAAAGTCGAAGTTGAATTGTAACGGATCATGCCGTTGACGTTCGTTCCGGTGAAGTTTCCGGCTCGTGGAACAATGATCGCAGAAGTGGTTGTGCTAGTGTCAGTCACATCAAGCTTCGCACCTGGGCTCGTTGTACCTATGCCGACGTTGCCATCACTTTCAATAACCATTCGCTCAGTACCCAATAGCGTGGTCTTGTTTGAAGCGGTGAAAAAGCGAAGCTGTGTGGCGGTATTCATCTGAACGGAGCCACCACCAATATTGACCTCGTTATTTACCAATCCAGCAGAGGCCATAATAAGAGCCATCGGTTCTTCTGTATTTGAATAGTGCGGCACACCCACTCGGGCAAATTTGAACGTGTTGTTGCCTCTATTCGTTGAACCAGCCTCGGCACCCAGCAATATCCCAATTGAATCACCTGACGAGACATCCAATTGCGCCAGCGGATTATTCGTTCCAATGCCCACTCTGCCTTTTACGTAAAGTTGTTTTGTTCCTGCCGAGGGAGCTTGGGTTTCTAAATAAGTTAAGCCCGTCGATGGATCGATTAGAGAAAAGGCTGAGTCGTAATTTAAGTGCATAATATCTTGGTAGCTCGCATCTCTCACTATGAACTGAGCCGTTGTTCCATTGCCGAGCTTTGCCACAACGCTACCTTCAGCACCCGACATGCCTCCGTTAGAATCGGAGTTTGCAGACAGATAAAACATGG
>JAPKGD010000275.1 GCA_026648125.1 Bdellovibrionales bacterium
CAGGAGATCGGTGGTCAAATCGGTAGCTTCGGCACCAACTAAGACCATCGCTCGAAACTGCTAGGGAGCGGTCATGACCACGGAACTGGTATTACTCCTAGGAATCTACGCTTACATCCTGATGGGTGTATTCTTCGGAGAGTTCGGCCCTCTTGAAACTTTTAAAAAATCAGGGCCTCGGCTCGGGGCCCGAATTGAACGGGATATTTCCGTTGGCTATCAGTTCCAGGGCAAAGATGGATCCAAGGCCAATTGGGAAAAGGCGGGACCTTAATGTTTGGCTTAAGTGAAATCACAGCCAGTCTAATTTTGCTGATCGGCGCGGTCGATGACTTGCGCTCGCGCAAAGTTCACAACTGGTTGGTCTTAAGTCTTCTGAGTCTTGCGATTGTTTTACAACTTTATATTGGTGGCTGGATGGGACTTGGCGCTGGCGCACTTGGCGCTGGCGTAGCCTTTCTGGCCTGTCTTCCACTTGTACTTGCCCGAATCATTGGCGCAGGTGATTTAAAATTAATGGTGGCATTTGGAATGGCCACGGCATGGACAACCTCAATTTCTGTTGTCCTCTGGTCTCTCGTTTGGGGAGCCATTCTTGGTGTCATTCGGGCGATTGTGGCCGGCGATCTGACGCGCTTACTCGCCGCAACTTATGCAGTTGCCACCAGTAAAGAGAGACCCACAGAAAGCTCTCTTCACCGCATTCCCTATACGATTGCTCTCATTTTTGGTTGGTTGACAGTGCTCTCCCTTTCTCGCTTACCCGGAGGCTGGTTATGAATCAGCGCGGACAGGCGATTATGGAAGCTATTCTGATTTTGGCACTTCTTGTATCCATTGGCACTTTAGTGTCGAGTCAGTTTCGGCAAAACGAACTGATTGGGGCAATGGTCGCACAACCTTGGTTAAGACTTTCAGGCATGCTGCAAAATGGTGTGTGGGCAGACCCTAGACAAAGTGCAGCCTACCATCCCCAGCAACTCGCGCGAAAAGTTTCAACTCGCGGAGAGGAGCCTGGCCGATGAAAGGCTCTACTCGCGGTATGATCACTGTAGACTTTCTTTTTGCCATGGTATTGGTATTAGGATTTACCTCAATACTTTTTGCCCTCTCTTTAACACTCACAGTTGCAGAAGTGACTCAATACATCACCTTTGCCTCCGCTCGAAACTACTTTGCGAGTCACCTCACACATGATCGGCAAAAGGAACTCGCGCTCGCGAAATATTACCAACTTCTAGAAAACGTAGAATTCGCTCCTCTCTTTCGCAATGGCTGGTTTCAAGTCGACCAGGAGCCCGCGATCGGCGACATTTCCCGAGTTATCCCGCAGTACAGAGATTCCGGCGGTGCTGGAAATTTTGACTCAAAAAACATGTTCTGGGGTGTAGGCACCAACTTTATAGCTCGAATCCTCGATTTTCAGATTCCGTTTTATGGCTCAACAAACCCTCAGGGAGACGGATCAGGATCTGGTTTTCAAACTTTCTTGGGCTCTTACTTAGGACGAGAAGTCTCGACTCAAGAGTGCCAACAGTTCATGCGCGCCCGCTGGGCGAATATTAGAAACTTAGAAGTGCAAGGCGCTTCACCGTATTCAGCTTTTACCTCAGATTCAGGATATAGTGCGAATGAAGACAATGGCTGTTAGGGCAAAGCGCCCCAACATTTTGAAGAATCAAAGGGGACTGGCCACAGTCGAATCCATTCCTTTGTTAATTATTTTTGTCCTTTTAACCGGCTTTGCGATGGGCATGTGGGGAGCTGTGCATTCAGCCATCTTACAATCTATTGCTGCACGCACTTATGCGTTTGAGACCTTTCGCAACCGCACTAATCTGACTATCTTTCGAGAAAACCCGATTAGCGGTCAGGATATCTTGAGCTATGTCAATAAAGGCGTACGTTACCACAGCGTTAAGTCCGAACAAGCTCAAGACAATCGAGAGGGCTTTTTTGCGACTGAGAGAAGCCTATCTATTGGTTACCCCGCCCCGACCGTTCAAACCCGAGAAGATGTTCATACTCAGCAAATCTATAACATTCAACCACGCAACCAAACCGTAGAGGTCGGCCCCATCTGGGTGATGGTCGGATACGGTATGTGTTTGGACGCGCAATGCGGGCAATGAGGAGTCATCAACTATGAATCAAAACGAAACCCGCACATTATGGATTTCAGTCGGAGCTGCTCTCTTTGCGGTGTTCCTTTTGTATAGCTACACCGAACAAAAGAGCCGCGAGGTTATGGATCAATACGGTAAAAAATCTCGCGTGGTGGTCGCGGCAAAAGATATCAACGAAATGGAAACGATTGACGAAACCATGCTCAAAATTGTTGAGCGCCCCGACAGCTTTCGCGAACCGAACGCAGTGAGTGACCCCGAGATGGCGGTAGGTCTCGTCGCTCTTGCACCTATTAAAGAGGGTGAACAAATCCTCGAGAGTAAAATCATGAAGCCCGGCCCAGTCACCGGACTTGCTCTACAAGTTGCCCCAAGTAAGAGAGCCGTTACTATTCCAATTGATGAAATGCGCGGTGTTTCTAAGCTCATCAATCCCGGTGACCGAATTGATATCGTCACTGCTCTTGATGTGGGAAAGCCACCAAATATCAGAAGGGAAATCAAAACGCTGATGCAAGACGTGACCGTTTTGGCAACTGGAGTTCGGGTGGTTAACGAACTTCCCCGTCTTTTTGAACGCATGGGTCGAGATGACTATATCAAAAATCTTCGTGGCGATACGTCTTTTACAACCTTGACCGTAGAGGCCACTCCTGAGGAGGCCCAACGCCTGATTTATATTTTATCTACCTCGCCGGGTTCGATCTTCATCACGCTTCGTCATCCGAGCGATCACGTTAAAAAGAAATATCCATCTGTGACAGTTGAAGGCCTTGCAGACGAGGCGCCCGCGGCAATGATTCAGCAGCAGCTTGCCCGCCAGCCTGCGGCAGCGGCAGCAGCACCCGCTCCGGCACCGCAGCCCGAGAAACCCAAAAGGAAGGGGCCGTTTCGTGACTTATAAGGGGAATAGATAAATGAAAAAATTCAAAATAATTAATTTTATTCTCCTTTATGTTCTGTCGACTCTGACGAGCGTTATCACCTTCAGTTCTGGGGCTTACGCACAAGACCGGCAGAATTCCTATTTAAATCTCTCTGTGGGCGTTATTTATGATGAGCGCATTTCTGATGCACCAGATGATATTTCAGTGAGTGGTACATTTCGAAAGTACACGGCAATTCAATACAATTCTGAAGATAAGACCCTCCGCTTTACTCCAAAATCAGTGGGCGTTGGCACCGTCATCGTTTCCAACAAAAAGGGCGACATTCTCTATCAATTCACTGTGGATGTAAGAAAGACCGATCTCGAAAAGGTGGCCCGGGAAATCAAAAATCTCCTCAACACCATCGACGGCATTTCGGTGCGTATATTGAACAATAAAGTCGTCGTCGATGGGCAAATACTTCTGCCGTCCGACATGAAGCGAATTCACAGTGTGGTTAAACAATACGGAACAATGGCCACTACTTTGGTTACGCTAAGCCCAGTTGCGCAGAATAAGATTGCAAGTTTCATTGAGCGAAAAATCAATAATCCCGAAGTTCGAGTGAGCGCGGTGAACAACAAATTTATTCTTGAGGGAATGGTTGATAGCCCAGAGGAGAAGACTCGGGCTGAAATCATCGCCAAGATGTATGTTCCTGACGTCATCATTGACGAGGCAGTGGCAGACAAGAAGGTCCTCGAACGCAAAGCTGATGTTGTCATCAACATGATCCAATTGAGACCCCCACCTGATCAGGAACCGGGTAAGATTATCCAAATGGTGGTTCATTTTGTTGAGTTGCAGAAG
>JAPKGD010000276.1 GCA_026648125.1 Bdellovibrionales bacterium
ACCTCCGCGTCAGGGGGCGCTGCAGCTTAGAAGATGCCTGACGCGAACCCGTCGTCGGCGTGCGCAGCGATGCTCTCCTGGCGTCGAGGCTCGGGTTTGTCCGGTCGGGCTTTGCAGTTCGCTTAGCGGTATTTTTTGGGCTTTGGCTATGGTTTGCAAAGGTCATTGTGGGCCGATCTCTTGCTCAAGATAAGTCCGGTGATGAGCAGCTCACGCATAAACAGGTGGGGACATCTATCGCTTTTCTGATGGTGTTTGCGCTTTCCTATTCATTTTTCGCAGTTGATTCGATTATGGCTCTGGAACCACACTTTTTTAGCACGATCTTTGGTGTTTATTGTTTTGCAGGGCTCTTTCAGGCCACCATGGCCACCATGATTTTGACGATCCTTTATCTTAAGAAAAAAGGGATGTTACAGGGCTTTGTTGATGAGAATCATCTTCATGACTTGGGTAAGTTTCTCTTCGCGTTCACAGTGTTTTGGGCCTACATCGCATTTTCCCAGTTCATGCTGATTTGGTACGCCAATTTGCCTGAAGAGACTTTCTTCTTTATGCCTCGATTAAACTCGGGTTGGGTGTTTGTTTCGATCTTTCTTCTTCTATTTAAGTTCGTGGTACCCTTTTTGGCCCTTCTTCCCCGCTGGGCGAAGCGAACCCCGAGCCACCTGGCTGCTGTGTCCGTTCTTATACTAATTATGCAGTTTGTAGACCTCTATTGGCTGGTTTACCCGGCTTATAACGAGGAGCACGCCGTTTTTAATGTTCCAGAACTTGGCGGAATGGCTCTTTTTGGCGGGCTCTTCCTGTTTGCCGTGACTCGATTTCTATCAAGAAATCAGGTGGTTCCAGCTAAGGATCCACGAATTCACGAATCCTTGCATCACCATGTGGTCTACTAGTGGGGCGTTGCGCCTCACTGTTGACACTCTGCCGATTTAGCGGAATAGTGGGGACCATGCGCATGCAAATCTCCACTAATACAACGACTTCATTTTAATCGGCATGGCCGCAGTTCATATTACTCTTCCCGATAATTCCGTTCGCACCTTTGACCATGAACCGACTGTTCTTGAGGTCGCAAAGTCTATTGGTCCACGCTTAGCGAAGGACACGGTCGGTGGTCTAATCAATGATGAAAAAGAGGTTTCCGACCTTCGACGGATTCTAAAAGATGGGACTCGTCTTAAGATTGTAACACTAGCTATGCCTGAGGCTCTGGAAGTGATTCGTCACTCCGCTGCCCATGTCATGGCTCAAGCGGTCCAGGAGCTTTGGCCCGATGTCAAAGTGACGATCGGCCCAGTGATTGAAAATGGGTTTTATTATGACTTTTCTTCGCCTCGGCCTTTTACCCCGGACGATCTTTTAGCCATTGAAAAGAGAATGGAGCAGATCATTGCTCGGGATCTCGAAGTGGTCAAAGAAGATTGGTCCCAAGATCAGGCGATCAAAACCTTTGACAAAATGGGTGAGAACTTTAAGGTCGAAATCATCAGAGATTTGGGTGAGAAATCCGTCAGCGTTTATAAGCAGGGGGATTGGTTTGATCTTTGTCGTGGACCTCACGTGCAACGCCTTGGAGTTATCAAAGCAGTAAAAGTCTTGAGTCTCGCAGGGGCTTACTGGCGGGGCGATGAGAAGAATCCTCAGCTTCAAAGAGTGTATGCGACAGCATTTACTGACAAAAAGGATCTTGCTGAATATTTGCATAATTTAGAAGAGGCAAAGAAGCGAGATCATAGAAAAATTGGAAAAGATTTGGGGTTATTTTACTTCCATCCTCTTTCTCCCGGAGGACCTTTTTTCGCTCCAAAAGGGGCATTGATCTACAACCAACTGCAAAATTTTGTCCGCGAAAAATACATTCAATACGGATACAAAGAGGTCATTACTCCACAAATTTTTGATGTGGATCTCTTTCATCGTTCAGGTCACTACGCCAATTACAAAGAGAACATGTACTTCACCAAGGTGGAGGAACGTGATTTTTCTTTAAAGCCTATGAACTGTCCCGGCCATTGTCTGCTCTATTCAACAGAACTGAGATCTTACCGCGACCTTCCCTGGCGAATAGCGGATTTTGGGCGCCTCCATCGCTTTGAGCGAAGTGGTGTTATGCATGGACTCACTCGGGTGCGAACCTTCTGCCAAGACGATGCACACATCTTCTGTGCGATGGAAGATATTCAGAGTGAAATCCGCTCTTTTATGGTGATGCTCAACGACATATATAATTCGTTAGGCCTCACCAACTATACGATTTTTCTGTCCACACGTCCGGCTCAGCGAATGGGATCGGATGCGGTTTGGGATCGTGCTGAAAATGCGCTTGCAGATGCACTGAAGGATTTAAAGCTTCCTTATACGGTGAATGCAGGTGACGGTGCCTTTTATGGGCCTAAACTGGATATCATGTTTGTGGACGCCTTGAAGCGCCCATGGCAATTGGGGACCCTGCAAGTTGACTTTAATTTACCTGAAGCCTTTGATTTGAAATTTATCGGTGCGGACAACAAAGATCATCGGCCGGTGATGTTACATCGGGCAATTTTGGGATCTTTGGAGCGGTTTATTGGAGTATATCTTGAACACACAGCGGGTCATCTGCCCACTTGGCTTACTCCGACTCAAGTCGCGATATTGAGCGTGACCGATTCACAAAATGACTACTGCTTGGAGCTTGAGAGGAAGCTAAAAGCGGAGGGTGTTCGAGTTGAATTTGATCAGCGTAGTGAGAAACTCGGCTTTAAAATACGAGAGGCTCAGTTGCAGAAGATCCCCTATATGCTGGTGATTGGGGACAAAGAGAAAGCAGCAGGAAACGTATCGGTTCGCCTTAAGAGCGGCGCGACCAAGTACGGTTTAAATTTTTCAGATTTTGTTTCGAAATTGAAGTGCGAAATCCAGGAGAGAAGTCTACACAGTCCTTGGACGGGTGAGGCTTCTGCTCAGGATGCAACGGTGACCTAAAAAAGGAGGACTGCCATTCGCCCGTTTAGAAGAGAGCCCGGTGGAGGGTTTCAAAGACGCGGACCACGCCGCGAAGGTGAATTTAGAATGAATCATGAGATCAACGCACCAGAGGTGCGGCTGATCGACGAAAACGGCACAATGCTTGGGGTAATGTCTCCACGGGAGGCCTTGGGAATTGCGGAGGGGAGAGGTTTAGACCTCATTGAGATTGCTCCAACCGCAAAGCCTCCGACTTGCAAAATTATGGATTACGGCAAGTTCAAGTACGAGGCAAAGAAGAAGGAAAAGGAGGCGAAGAAGAAACAAGTCACCATTACGGTGAAGGAGATTCAACTTCGTCCGCGAACGGATCAACATGATCTCGACGTAAAACTTCGCCATGCGCGACGATTTATTCTTGAGGGCGACAAGGTCAAATTTAACATGCGCTTCTCAGGACGGGAGTTGGCCCACCAAGAATTCGGTTACCAACTTCTTAAGCGAGTAACTGAGCAGATGCTTGAGTTGGCTCTTGTAGAGGCGCCTCCAAAATTGGAGGGAAAGCAGTTGTTTGCTCTTTTTGCGCCAGACCCAGCGAAAGTCAGAGAATATTTGAAGAAGAATCCCAAAGAACTGGCCACCCCAGTGGCTGGCGAGCTGAAGCAAGAAGCTTCAGATGGCGAGGATGAAGACTAGGGCCTTTTGGCGCTAACACTTTGATACCTCAAGAATTTTTCTCAATTAATAGGGGGCCACAAGGCCCCTTTTTGCTGTTGCCATCTCCCCTCTGACGCGATATAGCCTAGAGCCCTAAAAACATTGCTGAAAATGGCTTCAAAGAAACCCCAGTAGGGGTTCGCCACTTCAGGAAGGAGATATCATGAAAATCAAGACCCATTCCGGGGCTAA
>JAPKGD010000277.1 GCA_026648125.1 Bdellovibrionales bacterium
TATTGAAAGTGGAGCCCCCTTTGCATTTAAAGACCCCAAAAATCCCAACCAAACCATTGGCTTTGAAGCGGAAATAGCCGCGGCTCTGGCAGAACGTCTTGGACAATCTCACTTACAAATTCAAAATCAATGGGATGGCCTGATTCAGGGCCTCAACCGCGGCGACTATGATCTGGTCATAAATGGACTTGAGATCACGCCCGACCGAGAGCAGGTCGTCAATTTCTCTAAGCCCTATTTTATAACATCAGAAGCCCTCACCGTTCGAGCGGCGACCTTTGACATCAATTCAATGGCGGATCTTAAAAACCGAAAAGTGGGAACTTTAGATGGCTCATTAGCTCTTAGAATTCTGAGAACTGAGACCCCCGAAGCCGAAGTCGTTGTCTATGATGAAGAAGTGCACGCCTATAACGATCTCGCTGAGGAACGACTTGATGCAGTTCTCCTCGATTACCCAATCGCGCTCTATTATGCCAAACCAAACCCCAAGCTAAAAACTTTAAGTCTCGAAATTGGTCGCATGGAATATGGCATAGCAGTTCGAAAGGGAGACCTTGAGCGCTTAAACCAAATCAATCGCGCAATAAATGAACTCATTGCAGACGGCACCTTAAGAAAAATTTTGGAGCGCTGGGGAATTTGGAACAATCTTACCGCCCAAGAATGGGGCCTTGGCGCTGACGCCTTAACTGAGCCGACCGCATACCAAGAATACCTTCATCACACAGGACAGGAACGAAATTGGAAAACACGCCTCTCACAATATATTAGCTTCCTTCCAATTCTTGGCAAAGGTGCTCTGCTTACGTTAGGTATTTCTGTCGTCTCAATGTTCCTTGCCATTGCAATCGGTCTTATCGTTGCAATGATGAGACAATACGGGCCTCCGTACTTGGCAAATGTGGCAATCGCCTTTGTCGAGGTCTTTAGAGGAACTCCTTTGCTCATCCAGCTCTATTTAATTTTCTATGGACTCCCTCACTTAGGATTACGCCTTGATCCCTTTATGGCAGCAGTCATAGGACTTGGCTTAAATTATGGCGCTTGCGAAGCAGAAAATTATCGAGCGGGCCTCCTCTCTGTTCCGAAACCTCAGATGGATGCCGCCTTGGCACTGGGAATGAACCGAAAACAGGCAATTCGATACATTATTGTTCCACAAGCGATGCGTTTGGTGCTTCCTCCGGTGACAAATGACTTTATTGCATTATTAAAAGACTCTTCGCTCGTTTCGGTCATCACCATGGTCGAACTCACAACCATCTATGGGCAGCTGGCCTCAACTTATTTTGACTACTTAGGAATTGGAATTTTAGTTGCCGGAATCTATTTTGCTTTGGGTTTACCTTTTGTTCGGCTTTCCCGCTATTTTGAAAATCGCCTGGCTCGGGAGCGTAGAATTAAAAGTTCCAGCCAACTGTAAGATCAATCCCTAGGCGTGAAGACAGAACATAAGCCTGAGTAGTCATCGTTCCTGGGTTTTGAGTCTCCTTTAAGAGCGGGACTGTATATCTCGCTCCCAGGCGAAGATTCGAAGATTTACCGACCCATTGGTAAAAAAGTCGACCGTAAGTTAAAAATCCAGCAAATGTCGTACGCGAGGTGACACCTAGCGACTCCACTTTAGCAGCGAACTGAGCATAGCTAAGACCAAAGCCCCCGCCAAAACCCGTGTCTCCCCAATTTCCATCAAACTTGAGCAACCCCTGCGCCCCAAGCTCATAGTATTCGGCCGTCACGCCAGCAATTGAAATTCGACTAAACACTCCATGTGGCCCAACGGCGAACCGGGGCGCAACTCGCCTTTCGATTTCTGCTTCAAATCTGAGAATCAAAACATCAAGCGGGTAAACACTCCATACCCATGGCGCATATTCAGCAACTCTTCTTTCCCGTGAGATCTTTTTATCTGACAACGAGTCGGTAGAGGTTCCCAGGCGCTTACCCAAAGCCGCACTATTTTTTCCGGTCATGACAATCGCGTCACCAAACTCGCTTAAGTTATCGGCAGAGGGAGTCCCAGAGCCATCGATCGTAAATCCACGCTCAACTCTGCCGCTGAGCAATTTTGTACCCACAGACAGACCCAGCCGCTCTTTAACCAAAACAATTGCTGTTCGATTTCCATCCCGGTCTAGAACATAATAATGTTGTTCAGGTTTAAGAGAATCTTTAGGATCAGAAATCTGCACCCAGCTACGACGAATCCGTACTACTTCTTGCGAAAACGCAGACATCGAAAAAAGAAGCGAAATGAAAAGTAAAAATCGAATCGCCATTAATCTGCCTATGCTGAGATGTCTTACTAAAAAGGCTACGGTTTAAGCCCATAAAAGGCAAGGCTCACTTGTGCGGAACTTAAGTAAAGTGCAAAATGGAATCCAAATGCAGAAGGTTCTCCCCGACATCAGTTACTTTCGTCTTGTTTGGTTGATCATTTTACTGACGACCGCTCTCATTACAATTTTCCCGATTCAGAGCGAAGACGTTTTTATGTATTTGGCTCTGGGTAGACGCATGCTTGAGAATGGCGGTTTCCCCTCGACTGACCCTTTTTTAATCCCAGGCCATGGTCTAAATTTCCACATTTTGCACGAATGGGGATCTTACATTCTGTTCTATAGTGCCTACTTTCTTGGGGGCTTTGCCGGAGTCATTCTTTTTAAGACATTTCTCATCATGCTAATTTTTTCTGTACCGACCTACTTAATTTTCAAAACGGCAAAAAAGAGTCTTTTTCTCATTGTCGTGGTGATTCTCACGATCATTGCGTCAAGCCACCGATTTATCGCGAGGGCCTCTTTGATATCTGACCTCTTTACAGTTTTAACAATCGCGATTTTAATGACGTCAAGCTTTCGGTCGACTCGATTGATCTGGGTCCTTCCCCTTATTTTTCTTTTTTGGACCAATCTTCACCCTGGCTATCACCCTTCCCTTCTCCTTCTTGGAATCTATTCAATGCAAATCGCTTTGAAGGGCGAGCGCAAAGAGATAGCTCTTTCAATTCTTCTGGTTTTACTTTCTCTTGCCGCCGGCCTTTTGAACCCGCTAGGCCTTGAAGGGTTTTTATATCCATTAAGAACGGTGCTTGATGAGCGATGGAATATCTTTCGCGCCACAAATTACGAGTGGATTTCTACTCTGAATCCCATGTTCCTCAGAACTTGGGAGGCAAAGTCGCTGATCCTATTGTATGCTCTTACCCTCCCTCTCTGCTGGAAGGATATTCGGCGAAGAGACTGGCTTTCCGCATCTGTTTGGTTACTCTCTGTAGGCCTTGGTCTCTCGGCTTCTCGATTCATGGCCACGTCGGCTTATTCCGTACTCACCTGGTTTGCCTGCAGGCAAAAATCTGAATCCCCAGTAACGAATGAGTCTCGTGGCGTGGGAGTGCTGGCTTTAGGGTGCGCAATTGCTGGCTTTTTATCAATTCTCACCTGGGGCTATAGTGGAGCAGCCGGACATCGACGGGTTGGTTTTGGTATTGATCCTAAATTTTTCCCAATTCAAGCGGTTCGCAATATTCCTGAAGATGGAAAAAATGTGTTTAATGAATTTGGTTGGGGGTCTTACCTCTCCTGGCTTTGGGATGGGCGCCATCGGATTTTTTATCATGGGCATATCGACGATCCAAACTTCCTCCTGGACCATTATCTAGCTGTTGGCCGGAATCACGACCAGTTCTTGAAGACTGTAAATGAAGCTCAGATTGAATATTTTCTGCTCAGCCCCAAAAAACTACGTACCTATCCTCCTCCAAAACTTTGGGAATATCTCAACACGCCTCCATGGAAACTTATTTTTGAAGATGAAACCGCTATGGTCTTTAAGAAGGCTGATACAATCCC
>JAPKGD010000278.1 GCA_026648125.1 Bdellovibrionales bacterium
ATGGAGAAGATCTTCTTGAAGGCATCAATTGATCGTTTCCATTTTTGGTAAGATGGCGAAAGGGAATATTCTAGTCGATCGAAAATAATCTGAGCCCCATCTAGATCCTGAAACTTACCCACCATCGAGGGTTCAACCGGAAGACGGCCCTGAAAAGTTTCACCTTGCAGAAACAAAGAGCATTCTCCGACGAAACAGCGACTGACTCCTGAGAATTTGAGTAATCTAGAATCCCTTTGCATTTCCATTACTAAGTCTAAGGAGCCTGTGTCGGCATAGGGCAGCCAGGTTATAATCCAATTTTCTGTCGAACGTGCCAAGAGGCGCCCTTCAAAATGAAAACGATGACGAACGGGGGGGGCTTTCTGGGAAAGGATATCGCTGTAGGGAAGAGTGGCCTCGGAATTTTCTAAAAGAATAGTTTGGTCTAATTGAAGTCGACGCCAATCAAACACATACTTTATTGCGTCGATAAAGTTTTTCGCCAGCTGAGGTAAATTTGAGAGGTCGAAATGGGGAAAAAATCCAAAACTCCCTTTGGTGCACGGAAGCGATTTGCAGGCTTCATCGATTTCAGCCTCTAACCGGCTCAGCGAAGATATAAAATTCTGCGCGGATCGATTCTCCAAGGACTGAAAGACCGCAGAGCTAAATGCCCAAGGGAACCAGCCCCTAAGCTCGCCGTCACAAGAGGGCATTTCATGGGCGAGACATCCGATTTCGCTCCATTCTTGATAGGGAATTCTTTGATAAATGGAAGTTAACTGAGGGGCAAGTGGCAAGGCGGATTCGATGGATTTCTTTGTTATTGGGACGAAATTAGGGGCCTTACCGATTTGCAATCTCTTTAGGCTACTTAAGGCAGAGAGGTACCTGTCGTCTCCTAAAAGGTGGGAGGTATAAATGCCATAATGATGATAGTTAAAAACAGAAATCACAAAGTTCGGTACAACGGATGCGGCAAAACATAGGCATATTAGGGTCAATTCCTTCTTCCCTTGCCGAACCACTTGCGTTCGATTTGAGAAGGCGAAATATATTAGCGCAAAGAGAAGACCGGGTAGAATCCAAACGCTCTCTTCGCGAAGGGCCCAGAAAATCCCGATGGAGGATCCCAGCAGAACTGCGTTCAAAATTCTTCTGGGTAGAGGAGCTGACTTAGATTTGAAGTACAGATGAACTAGGGCAACAATAGTCACAGTCAAAGATGCGGTGATACTCGCCCGACTGACTCTCAGGCCCGCAACCGAATATAGAAATGGGTGAAAGACGTAAAGTAGGTAGCCAAACCAGAGAAGCACCCGATTTTTTAGAACACCCTGAATGCTGATAAAAAGAAGTGCTCCTGACAGCACATGAAGTAGGCCAAGGGCAAGCGTGTAGGAAAGCCCTGTTTGAGATATCAAGGCTACAAAAATGGAAAATCCTGGAAGGGGCATGAGTGTGAGGGCTTCGAATTTTCCGAGCCAGCCCGAATCGATGAGGTTCTGGGCAAGCTGTAAAAAAAGGATTTCGTCCATTTTCGAGCCGTTTTGCACATAAGATGTAAGTGTGGATAGCATCCACAGGTAAATCATAGTTAAAGAAGCGAGATAGATTCTTGGCTTGTTCATTGTCCTGTCCGGTTAAGTCCCATTATCAAAATGGAATTGCTCAACAAGGGGATATTCATCATACTGGTTCCCGTGTACTCACGAGGGCAAGAGAATAGGTTGAAGATTCTATTTTTAATAGTTCCCATGCTTTTATGTCCAAACCTGTTGGCATTGGAGCAAAAGGAACAACAATTGGTTGGATTTCTTGAGCCTGCCGAGCTTAGCAAAGACGGGCTTATCATACGTGGTTGGGCTTGCTCGATCGAATCTAGCGAAGCACCCAGGGTGACCCTTTATTTTCAAAATTTACGTGGAACAGAAGTCAAGGCGGGAGAGGTAAGGGCAAATCAGAACACACGAGCGATTATCAAGAAAAAATGCCCAAAGGCGAAGGCTGGTGGAGAATTTGTCGCGGACCTCAGTCCAATATTAAAAGAATCTCATTCCGGACAAATTCTGGTCTATTCGGAGCTGGGGACGATGATTCGTAAGCTGGGCTTGATTGAAATTCCCAATGGAGCAACAACGAGTGAGATTCGATATCATATTGATAGCATAAAATATGAGGGCGATATCTTGGTTTTGAGAGGGTGGGCCTGTACTGTTTCTGAGGGCCAGCCGGTGGCGATTTTAATTTATCGAATTGATCAAGACGGAGTTGAGCGCCTAGTGACGTCAGAACTTGCGGATGGGGCGTCGGAGTCGGCCGTTGGCTTAGTCTGTAACGATCCTTCTGCGGCTGGACATCGATTCGTGATAAGAGTTCCTTCTTCGCCGGAGGAACAAGAGGCGAGCACCTTTACTGTCTACGCCAATCAAGGCGCTCTTCGAAAGTCCCTTTTCAATTTTGCGCTGCCCAAATTTTTACATCCGGTCAAGTTATATGGTGGCTATGATGGTGTCCTTACCAAAAATGAGCGTAGAGAAGCGCGCGGTTGGGCATGTGTGAGAGGCGATTCTGACTCATTAAAAGTACTGGCTTATGTACGCAATGCCGACGGATCAGAGACCCTGGCTATTGAGGGGCGTGCTGATCAGCCGAGTGAGATCGCTGTGTCTCAGATTTGTCAGTCGGGCTCAGCTCGTCATCGATTTGCGATTGATATTAGAGCACCCTCGCCTCCAGCTCCGGCAGCTTCGACTGACCCTGCGCCGTGAAGAGCTCGTCCATCCGGTATCGGCTCGTCTCCGAGAGGGCGCTGCGGAGCGCCGACTTGAGGATCTCCTCCGCCCGGCGCGAATGGTCCGCCTCACGCTCGCCGGCGTTGCTGAATCGCTGGAAGAACGCCAGCGGATCCCTCACACGCCACAACGCGAACGACTCCACCACGATCTGGCGGTCGTCCGCCGTCTGCTGCGTCTCGCTCCGCGTCTGGAGGAACCGCACCCGCGTGTCGTACCGGGTCACCGACTGGATCGGGTACGGCGCCTTGAAGTGAAGCCCAGGCTCGGAGATGGTCGAGTTCTCGCCCGCCTCGCCGAACGTCGTGACCACCGCGACCTCCGTGAAGCGGAGCGAGTAGGTCACCATCCGCGACACCAGCGCCAACAGCACCAGCACCGACACGACGATCATCAGCTGAACCTTCACCGTGTGCTCCTCGATGGGACTTCCCATCCTCAAGCCCGGCGGGCATATGCCCGACGGGCCGCTCGTGTCTCATCCGGACCAACGCCCGAAAGCCGACCCCATCGTCACTCCGACTCGGCCTCGCTCCCGGGATCAAAGATGTTCACGCCCGTGTCCCGGTCCTCAAGCTGCAGGCGAACGCTGATGTCCGGCGGCGTGATGTACGTCCGCGCGTCCCTCATCGCCTTCGTCAGGGCGTCGAAGTACAGATCCGCCTTGTAGATCTCCGGCGACGCCAGGTACGCGACCTCCTGCCCGCGATACCGCGCCGCGCGGCCCCGCTCGGCCATGTGCTTCGTCCAGCGCGCCGCGCTCGCCCTGTGGATCAGCGAGGCGGCGCTCCCGCCCGCTCGATCGAGCAACGCGTCGATCTCCGCCTCCTTCACCGCGATCGCGTCCGCCCCGGCGCCCGACCCGCGCAGCCGCTCGAGCTCGCCCAGCGCCACGACCACCGCGTCCGCAAGCTCCACGCTCCCGACCACACTCGTCAGCGACTCGACCGCCGAAGCACGCGCCTCCTCCAGCTTCGACTGCGCGTTCTGTTCCGCCTTGATCACGTTCTCGTAGTTGGGCGCCGTCCGGCGAGGCGGGTGCACACCCTCCAGGCCGACGAAC
>JAPKGD010000279.1 GCA_026648125.1 Bdellovibrionales bacterium
GCAAAAGGGCGAAGCTAATCGCTTAATTATTGATCCCACTTGTCAGGGTGTAGAACAGACCTCACGTCATGGTATGGAGACCACGTGTTTGGTTACTTCTGGGGCCTCAGGCAGTATGGTCTTGGGAGAGATGATAGATGAAAAAGGCAAATACCTCGACGTAATTGGGATCGTAAACAAGGTGCCTAATGGCACTGCGGTGAGTTCGCCCAGTGGCCGGACCATTGTCTATGGCGAAGCTCTTGCCACCAGCATGCAGGATGTTGGCCAGAAGATCTCGGATTTTATCAAAGCTGATCTAGCCCAAAGACCTTGTCAGTAATTTCGTCAATTTAAAAAATCATATTTAAATTCCGATAATATAGACGTGAAACGTCGACTGTGGATTTACCCATCTCTTATTGCCTTTTTATTTTCAAATACGGCCTATCCCTATTCAATGACTGATAAAAATGGCGATGGAAGAGTTGATGTCATCACTTGGTCTTCGGGTGGAATGACTGATCAAAAAATTGATCTCGATTTTGATGGTCGCTTTGATCGCTGGGTTGTTCATCGCGGGCAAACGGTGCTGGATATGAGTTTTAAACGGGGTCGATTGGTCGGATTTGTCAGCGAGAGGAAGGTTGGGGGTGTCGTTGCAAAGATAAGGGCTTCCAAAGCCAATGGCTTTAAGCTTGAGTTGCAAAACGCTACCTATGCTTATGCCAGAGGTGGTGTAGATGTACCCTCTGCTTCTCCTGAATCCAGCGCACAGCAAGATGGACCAGTTTGTGTAAACTTGAATCAAAGAATCAATCGAGATGCGAAAGCTCTCAAAGAGGCGATTGCCTCCGATGTCGAGATCGAGCACGGAGTGGATGCAAGGTGCAAAATATCGAATGATGACGTCAAGGTGCTGGGAAAGAGATTTGAAAATATGAACTTCGCTTGTCTAGAGGGCGCGATTCAAAAAGTAAAAGACCACTCCGCTTTGGCTGGCGGGACAAGCAACGGCGTAGAGCGGATAGGATCAAAACAATTAAATTTTTCTACCCCTGATAAAGAAGATTTCTTAAATGGATTTGCCTTTGCTCAAGGGTTGCTTTTGGGTGAGTGTGCTGGCGAAAGCAAAGCTGGATGTCCTGCGAAAAAGCGGGAGCCCGTGATTAAGTGTGTGAGTCTTGGTAAAGCTGCAAGCTCTGGCAACAAAACTCCGCCCTTGGCGCGGATGGATCCCGTGGCAATGAAGATAGAACTCAATCTGGACCGCATCCACTCCGATGTTCCGCGTCCGAACATTGTCCAATTGGTACAACATGAATATCTGCATCTTGCGATGGTCAATCTCTGTCGTGAACAAAAAGGCAAGCCGTACTGTGAAGAAAAAAAGCAAGAGGCACTTGTGGGGGCGATGTTTGAATTCGTTACTTCAGCCGAGAAATGCGGTTACGGCGTGTCAGCAGCGATCCCCGCGGCCGAGGCGGAGCGGGCGCAGGCGCAAGCGGTGGGTGGGCAAGGTGATCGAGACAAAACTGTTGGCGCCTGGATCGGCCAAGGCGTTGCGGGTATGGCTGGCGCTCGTTCGGGCTCCACCCCATCCGTCTTGGGCGGAGCTAGTTTTGGTGCTACCGACGGAGAGAGAGAAACAGCCGCAGGCCCGCAAGCTCCATCAAGTATTGAGGCACCAGTGATCGAACGCCCGGTGCCGCAGGAGTCGGAATTTAGAACGATTGCACCAAGCATAGATAATGCGGCTTCACGACTTGAGGGGCTCACCTTTGGCGACACTCCGCCACAGTTGGTAATGGAGACCACAAGACGAGCCGCCACCGACGTAATGGACCGAGTAGACCGTGCGTGGGATCAAATGGCTGGATACATCAAGCGCGAGGCCTTGCCCTTGGCGGACGCTGAAGAAGTGATGCCGCGACAGGCACGAAGTTCAAGATCAAGTGGACGGGAAACAAGTGCTCAAACCAATGCGGGGACTCGAGAAAGTGTGCCCTCTCGCGAACGAAACACCAACTTTGATTCCGAGCAAGCCACACCGGAGGTGACCATCGCCGACACCGGTGCCTCCGCCAAAGCGGTAAAGGCGCAAGTGGCCAAGGCGGGTTTAGGTGGGGCACCCCCAGGTAACGTGACTGAGCAGATTCAAAATGCGCGAGAAAATGTAAATGAAGGGCTGGCTTTGCAAAATAAAACCAATCAAGAAACCGCAGCTCGAGCGGCAAATGCAAATGCAGACAGTTCAGGGGCGAGCGCCAATGGCGCCACGGCCTCTGCTCCAGGCAAATCCGCATCGAGTGGTGGAAGTGGCGCGGTGGCCTCAAGTAGCGGAGCAAGAGCACAAACTGGGTCAAGTGGCTCTGCGTCCACCCGCCGAGCGCCAGCTGCGATTAATCCAAACGCAGGTCTTATTGATCCAAATGATATTAAGACTGCTATTACGTCCAAAACCCGATTAATCGTTATGGCACATGCTCCTAACGTTCTGGGTACGATTCAACCGATTAAGGAAATTGGTTCCATTGCAAGAGAACATGATATTTTGTTTATGGTAGATGCTGCTCAAACGGCGGGGGTATGTGAAATTGATGTTAATAAATATGCCATTGACATGCTTGCCTTTACAGGACACAAAGGTACGTTAGGGCCAACAGGGACTGGCGGATTGTATGTAGGGGAGCGATTAACGCTTGACCCCTGGCGGGAAGGCGGTACAGGTTTTGAGCCTGCATTATTATCGCAACCGGAAGAGTTACCGTTTAAACTCGAGAGTGGGACACCCAATACGGTGGGTATAGCAGGTTTGAGGGCCGGTATTGAATATATTGCATCCGCAGGTATTCATACCATCAGAATGCATGAACAAAAATTAATCAATAAACTCATACAGCGCGTAGCCGGCCGAGGCGTGCGCGACGACCGAGAGCACGAGCCAGCCCGCAAAAAAGCGCCGCGGGCGCTCGAGCGCCCGGATCACTTCGTGAGGATCAACCGATCGTTGCGCGTGATCCGGAGCGTGTAGACCTCGCCCCGATGCTCGATCCGCAGGATCCCACGCGCGCCGAGGAGCGCCTGCGCATCGACCTGCCGCACGCTCTCGACGCCGCTCTCTTCGGTGCCAGGTCCATCCGTCCGTGAAACCGGAACGTGTCGAGACTCCATCGAGCCCTCCTCCCCATCCTTCGTTCGCGCAGCCAATGGCTTCCGTTCCCCCCTTCACGGCCCATTCGTCCCATGCAGGGGAGCGAACGGAGCGGGTCGGAGATCCGAGGCACGCTGGAACCTGACCACCCCGCCTCCTTCCCGCATCGCGGGTGGCGTGGCGCCCGTCATTCCTTCGCTGGCGTCGGCTCGCGGGATGGATCGGACGATGACGTTGATCGCGGCCGAGACTAGTGGAATTGACAGTCGATTTCAAGACGTTTATCGTGCCCATCGTCCAGCCAGCCAGGCGAGCCAGGCGAATCGCCAGCCAGCTGCGGCCTCTTCGAGAGTCCGCTCCCACGAGCCCGCCGCGTCCAGCGCGTCGGGGATCCGAGAAAGCCCCGGAGCCACTCGTTGCGCCCGGGGAAGAGCGCTGGATGGCCATCGCATCGACGCCCGACGACCCTGCCGCGACCCGAGGCCCCGAACCGGGCTTTACGCATCGGCGCTTCTTCGCCGCGCTCCGCACCCTCGGTCGCCTGCGCGTGATCTCGCGTTCCGGCCCGAGCACCTTCGAGGCGCTCGTCGGCTTCGGCCCCTTCGGCTTCGGCCACGGCCACATGAACGCGATCACCGACGCCTACCACTGGCATCTCGCGCTCGATCGCTTCGGATACCTGCGAAGCTGC
>JAPKGD010000028.1 GCA_026648125.1 Bdellovibrionales bacterium
AGGAATGTCCTTCGGAATTTCGGGGTGACCATCGACACAGACCACGGCTTTCACTTCGGGTACTTTTTCGCGAATCTCGCTCCACTTTTGCCATTGGCAAAGGTCCTCTACCATAAGGAGCTTGGCTTGACAGTCATTGAGAATAAGTTGAACTTCTTCGGCTCGCTGACTGGGATATATTGGAACTGTGGCGGCGCCAATTCCCATAATCGCCATATCGAGGGCCATCCACTCCCATCTCGTCTCGCAAATCAAAGCCACACGTTCGCCCGATTTAATTCCAGATTTATGGAGATAATAGGCCAAGCGCTCGACGGTTTCGAAGAGTTCCTTCCAAGACCGATCAAACCATTTGTCGCCCTTTTTGAACTTTAAAGCAGTCCAATGCCTGGGGCGGTCTTTCGAGAGAGCAAGAAGCTGAGTGATGGTATTGACGTTTTTATTCACGGTGGTCAGATTTACCGGCTGCGGCTGGGTTGTCTATCGGTTTTTGAACCGCGACGCAGATCAAGAATAACTTGCAGGCGACGGTCCTTTTGTACCTTTACGACTTGTTGGACGGATTGCTTGAGAACAGGGTCTTCGGCCCTAATTGTGATGGGGGACTCAGCAGGTACAGCATATCCTGTGATGGGCAAGTGCTCGCCCACCAGGTGACGGCCATTGACATAAACTCTTACATTTTGCGGTGGCACAACGTCGATATCCAAATAACCCACCAGTGCAGGCTGAAGCGTGCCAGAGAATCGATTGCCTAACTCTGATTTTTTTAGATTGTCTCGTCGGTAATCCAAAAATCCCATCCTTCTCAGCGTAATATTAAATTCGCGGGACGATGGAACTTCCACTCGGGATGGTGTCAGCGTTCCGGTGGGGCGACCATTGACTAAGACCTCTGCGCCAGAGGGGGTGCTGGTGACAAGTAATGTCTCGCGAGGCTCACCTGGCTTAAGTGGTTCAGGCTCTGTGGGTTCGCTAGGTTTCTCTGGTATCTGCGGAATTACGGGCTGAGGCGCGGGTTGCGGTGCAGCTGAAATTGTCGGTGGCGGATTGATCACGTCAGTTTTGGTCGGATCAGGAGTTTCTTGTGGAGAAGGTTTGGTGGTTGCTTGCTCGGGAGATGGTTTTGCATCAGGAGCCGTCTGACTCCCTGAAGACTTAGATCCGTCACTGATTCCCACCAAATTGTGTAAGGGCCTAAAGTAAGGATCAAGCTTTGTGATGACAGGCATCATTGTGGAGGTCATCAATTTTGCCAGCAATATATAGAGAACCAAGACGCCACCGGCGATGCTGGCCACGAGACCGATCGGGGACTTTAAAAATGAGCGCCTATTTGAATCGTTAGCATAAATGTCAGATCGAGTAAAGTTACGGCTACGGCTCGAGATTCCAGACTGACTTCGCTCATCTGGATTATAGGCGTAACCCGCCTCTGCATTGGACTTAACTCGATTAAGTTCCTTAGTGAGGGCATTGGGGTCAAATTGAGGAGGAACAGGCTCAGTTGGATTTGCCCGTTTACCTGTCTCGGTTATCTGAGTTGAATTTTCTCCCTGTTGTTGCTGTCCCACATTTGGAATCTTGAGAGAAGGGATCGCACCATCTGGTTGGTTTGGAATCTTTGGCGCTGGTGTGGGAGCATCTGGATTTACAATGGATGGACTCGAAGTAAAACTGATATTCCAAATGGGGTCGCTGACGGGAGCCGAGTTGATTCCAGACATCGATTGTGCGGGTGGAGATTTGGTGACGGAGTCGTCTTGAGGTCCGCCGGATACATAAGAGTTCGTATTTTGCCCAATCATCCCGCTTGAAGTATTTGATTGGACCGCCGCCTTGGAGACCGAGGGGAGGGTCACAGGATCATTCGGGTTGTGAGCAATTTTGGAGTACTCGATTTGTCTTTGTCGATTCTGGTAAATTTCTTCTTGAAACTGTGTCTTGATGAACTGTGAAAAATCATGCGGAGAGAATTCAGGGTAGTGACGGTTGAGAAAGCGATTTAGATCCCGGTGCATAGCCGCGGCGGTTTGGTAGCGAAGATTACGATCCCGGGCCAGCGACTTCATCGCGATTCTCTCGAGTTCCTGCGGAATGTTTGGATTGATCTTGCGAAGGGACGGGACCTGACAATCTCGAATTTTACGAAGGGTGTTAATTTCGTTGCTAGCGACAAAGAGTCGGTCATTAGCGAGAAGCTCCCACAACACAATTCCGAGTGAAAAGATGTCAGTGCGAAGATCGACGGGGTGACCTTCGGCCTGCTCAGGGCTCATGTAACCAAATTTACCCTTTAGAGTTCCGGCCCGAGTGGTTTCAATTTGGCTCTCTGCCTTGGCGATTCCAAAGTCAACGATTTTGACTTCAGCTTCGAAGCTGATCATGACGTTTTGTGGGCTCATATCACGGTGAGTGATGTTGAGGGGTTTACCTGTTGAACCGTCGAGGCAACGATGTGCGTGATCCAAGCCGGCGGCAACTTCCTTAACAATGTAGACCACCTGATCAATAGAAAGGCGATGATTTGATTTTTTGAGCTTGTTCAGTATCTGGCGAAGGTTGCGGCCTTCAACGTAATCCATGACCAGGTAGAACTGATTACTCTGAACTCCAAAGTCATAAATGCTGACGATGTTTCCGTGACTGAGGTTGACGGCAATTTTGGCTTCGTCTTTGAACATGTCGATGAATTCGGGGCTTTCTGCGTACTGCGGAAGAATTCTTTTAATGGCCACGAACTTATTAATTCCACCGGCCGCGCTGGAACGCGCAAGAAACACTTCCGCCATACCGCCGGTGGCGAGTTTCTCAAGGAGCAAATATTTTCCAAACTTCTCAAATGTTCCTGACACTTACATCCCAACTTATACAAGTGGTTTCATTCAATATTTCGGTATTTTGGGAGACGGGCTTGAAGGCAATTTAGAGCTAGGCTAAGGTCTCAGATATGTTGTGGGTAGGACTCACCGGAGGTCTAGGTTCCGGCAAATCTTCAGTGGCTCAGATTCTCCGCAATCAGGGCTTTACGGTGGTCGATGCCGATGAACTGGCTCGACAGGCCGTTGGGCGAGGTGAGCCCGGGCTGACAAAGGTCCAGGCTAGGTTTGGCTCTCAGATTTTAAACTCCTCAGGTGAACTAGACCGGGCTCGCTTGGCTGAAATGGTATTCGCCGACCCAAAAGCATTGGCAGATTTAGAGCAAATTATCCACCCTATCGTGCGGGCGCGATGTTTAGAAAAGCGTGTGGAGGCAGAATCTTCTGGGGCTCAGGTTGCCTTTTATGATGTGCCATTACTTTTTGAGAAGAAGATGGAAGATCAATTTGATTCGGTTGTCGTTGTTGCTTGCAGTGAAGAAGAGCAGGTTCGGCGGGCTATGGCTCGAGAGGGCGTGACACGTGAAAAAGTCTTGCAGAGACTCAAAAATCAAATTCCATTGAATGAGAAGATTCTTCGTGCGGACTACGTGGTCGACAACTCAGGGTCGCGCGAAGATCTCGAGCGAGAAGTTCAAAAACTGATCCAAAATTTTAAAAATTAAAGGCTACCAGGCCCAAGCTCCACCAATAAGTAAGATCAGCATCTGTCGCTCGAGACCCGCCAGACCACGTATCTCAAGGCGAGCACTTTTAGGGAGTAAAATGACATCTTCAAAGCCGAGCGCCGCATGTAGGTAGTAATTTTCCCAATCTAAAATGGTTGCAAATCCGTCCCGGGCATCGACTTCGTGAGTGATTCCTCCAAGAAGATAAGGGCGATAGTAATTTCGTTCAAACCAGATTTTTCGAACTGAAAAGTGAATATGCCCGCCGAACTCTCCCATGATGTCAGCGCCAATTTCTGCCTGAGGTGAAGTGAATCGAGGCCAAAGATAGTTTATTCCTGCAGAGTAAGTAAAGGGCGTGTCGCGATCTGTTGTCATAGCAAACCCAACCATGGGAGAGAGGGCTTTCCGGTAGGGATAATAGTAAGTGCGAGTTGCCTTTTCACTCGGCGAGGGCAATCTCGCTGTGGGCATGAGATTGTGTTCTTCAAGATCCTTAGTACCCTGATTCGCATCTGTCTTGGTTTTTACTCGATCTGGATCTTCAGACCGATCATTTTCCTTGCTGCTAGGTAGCTCAGAGTTCTCGGTGGGAGCCGCATTGGCGCAATCCGTGCCGATGGCAAATAGTGTTAAGACCAACGTCAAAATTAAGCGATGAAACCAGACCATATTCGACATAAATATACCTTTATCAAGGCACCAACAGATACAATTTTCTCATCAATCTCGATCTGCGATGAGGGCAAAAATGAAATATTCGGCGCTGCTTATTGGACTTCTCATGATCTTCACTTCTCAGGCGGTCATGGCGGCCAAATCTCTCGATTTCACCATTCACCAAGAGTACACCAGCACCCGGGCCCTAGGGATGGGAAATGCCTTCACCGCTGTGGCAGATGATCATAGTGCTCTGTTTTACAATCCTGCGGCGATGGCACGACGCGAGGACGGGCATTTGCGCATGATGCTGAGAGGTGGAATTGACGGCGAATATCTAGACCTTCTCGATGAAATTGATAAGGCGCAGAAGCTACCCACTGAAAACGAACAGGTGGATGCGATGATTGCCCTTCTCGAAAAGAACTACGGTAACCACTATTATTTCCGAATTCCCACGCTAGGAGCGATTTGGGTTCGCCCCAATTGGGGTATTGCCTTTATCCCGGCCGATCTCTCTATTGACATCGCTGTTCACCAGCAGATTGGTCCCATGCTCAATGTGAATGGTTACTTAGACAGTACTTTGGCCTATGGATATGCTCGTTACTTTGATTGGTTTGGAAAGAGCAATCAGTTCTCAATGGGTGTCACTGTCAAAGGTGTACATCGAATCAGCGTGAGTGAAGCGATTTCAGCAGGTGAATTGGCCGGTGACTCAGAAGTTTTTGATACTAAAAAGGCCAATGAAGGTTTCACCGTAGATCTTGACGTTGGAACACTTTGGACGCCACGGGTTGGTGAGAATGCATTTTTAAAGCCGACCTATGCGATTGTGGTGAGAAATTTACTGGACTACGGTTTTACCACTAACTTTCACGTGGTCGACAAAGAGTCGGGCGAGCCACCACCTTTAAAAAGGCGATTGGATTTTGGCAGCAAATTTCAATTGCCGAAGTTCTGGGTTTTCGACCCTCACATCGCCCTTGATGTTCGTGACTTCTTGCACGAAAACTGGACTCCCAAAAAGGGTTTTCACGCGGGTGCGGAACTTTACTGGAAGATGTTTAATTGGTGGAAGGGACATTGGTCTGTTGGTATGAATCAGGGCTACTGGACAGCGGGATTTGGGGCCCGCATGGCGATCTTCCAGCTTGATCTTTGCACTTACGGCGAAGAAGTTGGAACCACCGATGTCCCCAAAGAGAGCCGCCGCTACATGGCCGAGATGAGCCTCGACTTCTAAAAGGTACCTGGTTGTTTTCTGTCCCGCATCGCATCCACAAACGGAACCAGGTCCTGAAACGCAAAAATTTTTCCAAGCCAATCCTTTTTCTAAATGATCAGCTTCGCATGAGTACATTTCTTACTGCTCAACACAACATCTGATGGGGAGAACTCTAAAAGTCTGTCCATCGTAAGGGAAAAGAAGAGGTTTGTACTTTTAGGACCTGGTTCCGTTTGTGAATTCAGTGAGTGGCAAGATTGGACCAGGTACCGTTTGGATCTGCGTTTCAGGACCTGGTTCCAAGTAGTGGCGCGGTGCGGGGCAAGATGGAACCAGGTTCCTTTTGTTAGATGCAGGAGCCGGGGGTTCCGCCGTCGAAGGTTTTGCCGTCGAGCAGACACAGGAGTTGTTTGGAGACAACTTCGGGGTCTCCGCCAGATCCCGCGACAGCATCGTTTATCTTTGTGCAGACTTCAGCGTCGGCGTTTGCACCAGCGCAGTAGCTATCAGAGAGCGCGTCTACGGCGGATCCAATACTCGCGTAGTCGCAGCCAGCTCCTGGGCTTGCATAATTTGTACAGGTGGTAACGATGGCGTCCAAATCCGTATCACTCAAGGCACTCGAAGGATCGTTGGGATCAAATCCGCCGAGGTTACCCGCTGTCGCTGCGGCACTCGCGAGCGTCGAGCCAATGACCGCAAGATTTGAAAGATAAATGAGGCCCTTTAATCCCGTTCTCGTGCAATAAGCCTGGGCATCTGTCGCATTGGAAAGAGGAGTTAGCGCGAGTGACACGATGAGGGCGGCCTCTGTGCTCGAAGTTGAGTTATAAGCGTCCTGTGCAATTCGCTTATAGGCATTAGCAATTTTTGAAGTGGTTAAGCCACCAGCAACAAATTTGATGGAGCATTTAAGAATGTTGGCTTGTTGGGAATCGTATTTGGAGACATAAGACATACAAGCTTCAGCGGCAGCAAAGTTGCTTGAAGGTACGCGGTCGAGGCACTGCTGTGCCTTTGCGAGGTCGTTTGATTCTTCGCTTTCACAGCCGGAAATCAAAACGGCACCGGTCACTATTGCGCCAATACTCAATACCAACTTCAGGTTTCTATTCAGCCATCCCATTGCTGTCATTTTTCCTCCGCTAAAAGCCAACTCAATTTCGATATCAACATATTATACCAGCAGATCGAGCGGGCCAAATGATCGCCCTTGTGGACGAGTCCAGAAATTCAGGACTTAGGTCAAAATTGCCGGAAGTCTGTCTCAACATGGAGCATTCAATCTCCGAAAAAAAGATGATGGAAATGCCTAAGCGTTTGACAGCAATTTGCGCGAGTCTCATCGGAGTGGTCGCACTTCAAACTCCAGCCGCTAAAAGTGGCGAGAGATACGAATTTTATAATGGCGTTCGGCAAATGGGTATGGGTGGAGCTGCAGTAGCCGTTGTGAATGATGAAACCGCACTCTTGCTCAATCCGGCTGGATTGGGAAAACTTCGAGATTATTTTGTCACCGTGGCCGACCCCGAAATCGAAGGTAGTGGCAATGCTCTGGCCGTCTCTGGTGGTGATGTTCTGGGAATGATGAAGCCTCAGCCCATGCTCGACAAGCTCAATGATGCAGCCAATCTGGGTAGACATTTGCATCTAAAGGGCCAGGTTTTTCCCTCTTTGGTTGTACCCAATTTTGGCTTTGGCGTTCTTGCTAAATACTCTTCAGACGGTGAGGTCGATGCGACCAATACAAATTTCTCGCTCGACTATTTCAACGATTTTGCCGCGGTCTTAGGTTTTAATTTTCGCTTGTTCGACGGAATTATCAAATTGGGCGCAAACGCTCGAATGGTTAATCGTGTGCAGATCAGTCGTACCGATATTCCTGCCAACTCAACCGGGTTGACCATCGATAATCTCGCTATGGAAGGTTTTGGCGTGGCTTCTGATGTCGGCATTATCTTAACGGCTCCTGTGGCCTATTTGCCCACGGTCGCGGCCGTGTGGAGAGATGTCGGCGGAACTTCTTATGATTTTAAAGAGGGAATGTTTACGGGAGCACAGACCATTCCTGACCACACACCGCAAACGGTAGATGTGGGAATTGCGTTATTTCCGATTGCTAGCAAGCGAACCCGAGTGACCTGGACAGCAGAGTACCGAGATGTGCTCACCGCCTCTGAAGAATTTGATCTCTATCGAAGAGTTCACACAGGAGTCGAGTTGAATATTGCAGATGCGTTGTTTTTAAGAGCAGGAATGAATCAGCGCTACTGGACCGCGGGAATTGAGTTTGCGATGGCAAACTACCAGCTCCAGGCTGCGACTTATGGCGAGGAGATCGGCACAGCCACCGCCACAACTACGACCACGCGAGAAGATCGTAGGTATACACTCAAGTTTGCCTTTCGCTTCTAGACTCGGCGATGGGCGGGTCACACATTTGACATCGCATGCCGAGCCACTTGGACATAAAATAGTCATATAAATGAATTATATAGATTGAGGTGAGCATGATTGATCAGTGGGCTCGCTCCTTTTTTCTACGTCTGATGCTACTCGTTACGGCGCTGCCGTCGTGCTCGGTTAATATCTTAGAGACGTTTGCAGACACGCAAACGGACGCTGCACTGTTTTACGATGCCAAGATGAAAATCAATAATGGTGATTACACAGGGGCTCTCGGTCAATTTTCGCTGATGAGTGCGGACTATCTCGATCGTCGAGAAGTTAAATCGGTCCATGCGTCGGCCTATGCTGGAATTTGCGGAGTTGATTTTCTCGATATGGTCGATGCTCTCGCTAATCTTGGTGCGACTCGGGTGATGGTGTGGTTGATGTCCACCTTTCAAGGTGGCAATGCGACCAAGCAAGACGCCTGTATTCAGGCCGAAACTTTAATCAAAGAAATTGGTCTGTTAGGTGCAAGTCGCACAGCCGATGAAAACTTGCTCATGGCTATGATCGGATTTGCCAAGATGGGAGCTATTATCTCGCGTTATGGAGATGTGGCTCCAGCGGATGGATTGGTCGACGGGGGATTTGACCCATGCAATGTCGGAAGCCTGCCCTCTGCTGATGCGAAGGAAATTGCGACTGGCTTTAACGTCACTATGGATGCGCTTGAAAATATTGGCTCAAGCACCATTGGAGCGGGTGCTCTCACTGATGTCACTACGGCCTGTGGCTTTTTGCCAGTGGGCTATTTGCCTCTTTGTAGTGATCCACCGCAGGTGGACACGGCGGATATTGATGCCAATGAAGAATTGGGAATTCGCTCTTTGATTAACGAAAGCCAAGACGTGGGACTTGGTGTTTGTACGGGAGACGCAGCAGCTTGCGCTTGTCCTTAAGGCTAAGAGTAGCACTCATTCTCGTGTTTCTTGTCTCTGGCACAGCGGTGGCAGATGAACTCTTTGAAATCAACACAAGTGTACGCGCTTTGGGTATGGGCAATGCCTACTTAGGGGTCGCCGACAACGCCGATGCGTTGTTCTACAATCCAGCGGGCCTTGCGCGAGTCAGCGGCTTTAATTGGACTATTGCGGATGTAAAGGTCGGTCTTAATGGAACGGAAGTTCTTCAGACCGTGAATGACATTCAAGGCTCTGCAACCTTTGAAGACACTGTGCGTGCGATGTATGGCGATCATGTCTGGGTGGGCGGCGGCGGAAAATCGGCTTTTACAATGCCCTATTTTGGAGCAGCGATCTATAATCACCTTGATGCCAGTGTGGATGTGAACAATCCCGTCTATCCAAATTTAGATATTAGTGTGGTGAATGACTATGGCTATGCCCTGGGCGGCGCTATACCCATCCTACCTACGGTGCACCTTGGAACCGTGATCAAGTATATTAAGCGCACGGGATCTCGCGTCCCCTTTGGGGCCACCTACATTGGAAGTCTTGACCCCAACAACATACAATCCGAAGTCGAGCGAGAAGGCATTGGCTACTCCATGGATTTGGGTATGAATGTGGCAATCCCTGGTCCAGTTGCGCCAGTGTTATCTTTTGTGTGGAAAGATGTGGGGATGACAACTTTCAAACCAGGAGTGGCAACTCTTGCTGCCCCGCCGCGCCAGCTCGATGAAATGAGCATCGGCGCCGCAGTAAAAATTGATGCGGCCATCGCGTCTATCACTCCTGCATTTGATTTTAAGTATCTCAATCGCGCTGACGTACAGCTCGGAAAGAAGCTTCATTTCGGAGTTGAAATTGGCCTCCCCGTGGTAGATATTCGAGCGGGATTTAGTGAAGGTTATTACTCACTGGGGGCGGGAGTTAATCTTGGAATCATTCGAGTCGATGCAGCCAGTTACGGGGTTGAGCTTGGAGAGTATCCGGGTCAGCGAGAAGATCGTCGATACATTGTGCAATTCACACTCGAATTGGGTTTTGATCCATCGCTCGGGATATTTGGTGGCGGAAGCGGCAGCGGTGGAAAGTCTGGCTCTGGTTCAGGCTCAGGGGGCGGAGGGCCTCGGCTTAAGCGGCGTCGATGAGGCCCCATGTTGAGAGAGCATCAGCTCTCATCGCCTCAGGAAAAGCGGAAATGGTTGGACGAGTTTCGACCAGAGACAGACACCTTTGTCGTTTCGGATCTCACCTCAAAGCTTCAGTTACAGAGTTATTTTCTTAAAAAACACGGCCATCTTCGCGATACCGCAATACTTCGAGCCAGTGAGCTTTGGCGAAGGCTTCTCACTGAGAATTTGCCAGAATGGCGAGTGGTCTCAATGGATTTAGTGAGAACCCTAATCCAAAATGAAATAGAAAACACTGATCTGACTTGGGCGAAGGGCCCCGGAGCGGCTCATAGTCTGACTCAAATGATGTCGCAGTTTTTACCGCTTTTGAATCAAGACCAAGATTTGGTGCGAGAGTGGCTCCTCGAGCATCCAGATAGCGTATTAAGGTGGGGCCACTGGTACGCCTTGGCGCAGCTTATTTGGCAAAACCTCAGTGAAGATAAGATGGTGCCGGGCTCTTGGATACCGTCGCTCCTTTGCTCTC
>JAPKGD010000280.1 GCA_026648125.1 Bdellovibrionales bacterium
TGGGTTACACAACTGAGAAGTTGCTTGAGCATTTCTACCACATAGACACAGTTCGTGTGGATAAAGCGGGCAAGCTCTGGCGAACCTTGAACATCGAGCAGATGGCTGGTCAGCGCGCCATGTCCGACATTCTTGATCCCAAGTCTGGTGAGGTCATAGTAAAGGCCGGTCGCCGAATTACTCGGGCTGCGGTTAAAAAAGTGACCCAAATGGGACTGGAAGAAATCGAGATTTCTCGGGATGACCTGGAAGGCAAGGTGATTGCTAGACCGGTTATTGACGAATCCACCGGTGAGATCATTGCGGACGTGAACCAGGAGATTACGACAGACATTATTGACCGGGCTCGTGATGCTGGAATCACCGAATTTAGCATGATTTTCTTCGATGGTTTGGCAGTTGGTCCCTATCTCAGAAATACTTTGCTTGTCGACAAAGTGACGACAAAAGAAGAGTCACTCATTGAGATTTATAAGCGTCTTCGTCCTGGTGAGCCACCAACGATTGAAGCTGCAACGGCCTTCTTTCATCGGCTATTTTTTGATTCAGAGACTTACGATCTCTCTGAAGTTGGTCGCCTAAAAATTAACCATCGCTTTAATATTTCATTTGAAGAGTGCCCTGTTGATCACAGGACTTTGACCGAAAAAGACATTATGTGCGTGGTTCGAACACTCATTGACCTCAAAAACGGCCAGGGTCAGATCGATGATATCGATCACCTTGGAAATCGCCGAGTTCGATCAGTGGGTGAGTTGCTCGAAAACCAATATCGAATTGGTTTAGTGCGCATGGAGCGTGCAATTCGTGAGCGCATGAGCCTGCAAGATGTAGAGACCATGATGCCGCATGATCTGGTTAATGCGAAGCCAGTGAACGCGGTAGTGAAAGAGTTCTTCGGCGCAAGTCAGCTCAGCCAGTTTATGGATCAGACCAATCCCCTGTCGGAGATCACTCACAAGCGTCGCTTGTCAGCTCTCGGGCCAGGTGGATTGACTCGGGATCGAGCAGGGTTTGAAGTGCGAGACGTGCATCCGACTCACTACGGCCGAATTTGCCCGATTGAGACGCCAGAAGGTCCAAACATTGGTTTAATTGCGAGCCTTGCGACTTTTGCGCGAATTAACTCATATGGGTTTATTGAAACTCCCTATCGAAAAGTGGATAGCGCAAAAACCTCTGACGACATCCTTTATATGTCAGCTCTCGAAGAGTCGGGGCATTACATTGCTCAGGCGGGCAAGGATGTAGAAAAAGGTAAGCTCACAGTTGATAACGTAACCGTTCGATACAATGGCGAATATGAGCTTGTTGAGAAGGACAAGGTTTCGTTAATGGACGTTAGCCCGAGCCAGCTTGTATCTATTGCGGCTTCGTTAATTCCATTTCTTGAGCATGACGATGCGAACCGAGCTCTTATGGGTTCAAACATGCAACGTCAGGCTGTGCCCCTTCTTAAATCTCGTGCACCTCTGGTTGGTACAGGAGTAGAGGCTCTCGTAGCCCGTGATTCAGGAACCAGTGTAGTTTGCACGAACGACGGAGTCGTTGAAGAAGTAGATGCGGCGAGAGTCGTGGTTCGACGCTTTGCCAAGGGCGGTGAGCTTGGTGCGAACGTCGATATTTACAACTTAACCAAATATCAGAGAACGAACCAGAATACTTGCTTCAACCAAAAGCCCATTGTGAAGGCGGGCGATCGAGTTAAGCGTGGAGATGTGATTGCAGATGGTCCATCGACAGAGTTGGGTGAACTCGCTCTTGGTCAGAACATCCTCGTCGCGTTTATGCCTTGGATGGGTTACAACTTTGAGGACTCAATTTTGATCAACGAGCGTCTCATTAAAGACGACACTTACACTTCAATTCACATTGAGGAGTTTGAGTGTGTTGCTCGAGATACAAAGTTAGGTAAAGAAGAAATCAGTCGCGATATCGCCAATGTTGGAGAAGAGGCCCTTAAGGATCTCGATGTGAGCGGTATTATACGAATTGGAGCTGAGGTAAAACCTGGCGACATTCTTGTTGGTAAAGTCACTCCTAAGGGAGAGACTCAGCTTTCACCTGAAGAGAAGCTCTTGAGAGCAATTTTCGGTGAGAAAGCTGGCGACGTTCGCGATACATCCCTCAGGGTTCCATCTGGAGTGTACGGTACAGTTATTGATGCTCAGGTTTACAGCCGAGAGGCTTCGGATCGAGATGAGCGTTTGCTCGCTATTATCCAAGAAAAGCGGAAAAAGCTCGAAAAGGATTTTGGTGTTGAGCAGAACGTTATTCGAAACAATGCCTTGGATAAGCTCAAAGACATTCTCGTTGGCAAGACCACTACTGGGGTATTGTTGAGCGAAGATGGATCTGACAAACTTCTCTCTAAGGGTCAGACTATTAAAGATGAAGATCTCGAGACAATTCCATTTCAGCTCTTGAGTTACATCCCGCTTGAGTCCGAGCTTGAGTATCAAGTTACGCGCATCGTGGATGCTGCTCGAAATCAGCTCGATGCTGTGAAGATGGTATTCAACGAGAAAATGGATCGACTAACTAAGGGTGACGAGCTTCCTCCTGGTGTGATCAAGATGGTTAAGGTTTATATCGCCATCAAGAGAAAGCTTCAGGTTGGAGATAAGTTTGCGGGCCGCCACGGAAATAAGGGTGTGGTCTCCAAAGTGTTGCCGGCGGAAGATATGCCATACTTAGCTGATGGCCGCCCGGTGGACATGGTTCTCAACCCACTTGGCGTACCGTCTCGTATGAACATCGGGCAGATTCTCGAGGTTCACTTGGGTTGGGCCGCGCACTCACTTGGTGAGCAGCTCCAAAAGCACATTGATAATTTCAAGGCGGATGAAGCCCGAAAGGCTCTCTCCGATGTTTTCTCAGAAAACTCAGAGCTTGGTTCGAGAATTGAAACAGCCGATGAGGACAGCCTGAAGAAAATGATCAAAACAATGAAGGATGGAATTCACGTTGGCACTCCCGTATTTGATGGAGCAAAAGAGACCGATGTGAAGAGTCTTCTGTCTAAGGCCAAGTTGCCGTTGTCAGGTCAAACAGTGCTTTTTGACGGTCGAAGCGGTGAACCCTTCCAGATGCCGGTCACGGTGGGCATTATGTACATGCTCAAGTTGCACCACCTTGTGGAAGAGAAAATTCATGCGCGTTCGATCGGTCCATACTCACTTGTGTCGCAGCAACCGCTGGGTGGAAAAGCTCAGTTTGGTGGTCAGCGACTCGGGGAGATGGAAGTTTGGGCGATTGAGGCTTACGGTGCGGCTTACAGTCTGCAGGAGTTTTTGACAGTTAAGTCAGATGACGTTGCAGGACGTACTCGCATGTATGAAAGCATAGTTAAGGGCGAAAACGTGCTCGAGCCAGGGCTGCCAGAATCCTTCAACGTATTGGTGAAGGAACTACAGAGCTTGGCATTGAATGTGGAACTTATTGAGTCAGATATTCTGACCGAGAAGCCACAATCTGAAGAGCAACCACCGGTTCAACAGTAAAAGTAGAGGTGAATCGTGAAGGATCTATTAAATTTTTTCGATAAGCCAAAAGATCCGCTTTCTTTTGATGCTGTCCGAATTTCGCTGGCTTCTCCCGATATGATTCGGGAGTGGTCTTTCGGCGAAGTAAAAAAGCCAGAGACGATCAACTATCGGACCTTTAAGCCCGAGAGAGATGGTTTATTCTGTGCTAAGATTTTCGGTCCGATTAAGGACTACGAATGTCTTTGCGGCAAATATAAGCGAATGAAATATCGCGGAGTTATCTGCGAAAAGTGTGGAGTCGAAGTCACCCAGAGTAAAGTTCGACGGGAGCGT
>JAPKGD010000281.1 GCA_026648125.1 Bdellovibrionales bacterium
AACCAGATTTATTGAGATTAACTGCTTCAAGCGGACTGCAAGCCGGAAGTGCGAGAGTCAGAATTGTTGCCAACAGCAGTTTATATCGGCGAGTCACAGTGTTCTCCCTGCTAATCCAAACAGTTAAATTTTGCCTTAATCAGACTTCCTACTGGTGGAGCATTTTGTAAGACCATTTTGTTTGGCGCTACAAAAGTTGAAGGAACTAAGACCAAAGCCCCTGCAATAGTTTGTTCATAGGCCGCTGTGGTTCCAGGTGCGACGTTGGCACAGGGGAGAGTGTAGGTTTTGGCTTCGTTAATAATGTTTGCTGCAAGAGATTTGAGTTGATCTTGGTATGAGAAGTTAAGAGCGCAGATATCGCCAATAATTCCATTGGTGATTTGGGAAAGAGACATATAGGTCGTTCCCATGAAGGCTCCTGCACCGTCTAGACAGGCTTGGGTACTTGTCACTATGGAGTGAAAGGTGATTGTTTTTGGAATCACACTTAAGGTATCGAGGGCCTGAATCCCGGAGATAAAGTTTCCAGGCTCATCTATAGGATCAAGGGGAGTATAGCCCGCGTCGGCGGGGTTTTGAGTACTCCTCTCATCTTCATCTGATAAGACGATAACAGAAAGGGGCGTGTCGGCGCGGATAAAGCCTTTAGAAATCCCCGCCGTAAATTCTCTCTCCGCTGTCATTCGTGCGGCAGCAATCCCTCGCTCGTCTCCACTCCCGCCGGTACCTAGAATCACGGCTGTTTGAAATGCACTATTGGCTAGGCCGACGTCGATAGTATTATCTAGAAAAAAAGTACCTGCGGCGACACCGCTAAAGGGAATCAGCGCGCCTTGCTTTCCTGTCCCGGGCTGACTGACATCTGTTGAAGTGATCGCAATATGCCAATCCAGAGTGCCGCCGCTATATGTATTGAGAGCCGAGGTAAAAGAGGGAAAGCCAGATTGGAGAAGATTTTGCTCTTCTGCCATAGATCCAGAATTGTCGATGACAAATAAGATGTCAGCCGCTCGACGTACAAAGAAGTAAGAGGCCTTAGGAACACCCACGGGTCCAATGGGGTCCCCCTTAGATCCTTGCTCAGCATAATCTGTGGTTGCCCCAAACTGCACTTCCGTACAAGCGGTGGTGAACAGTAGGGCCACGATCAGTCTCGAACCTATATGGACGGATCCATTTAGAGTTTTCATCCTGCAATCCTCTACAGGGTGAGAACAGCATGAAGTGTGCCCTATCTCCGTCTTAGTTTGAGATTGTCTCAATCGCCGCAGGTACCCGGATGCACTGCGTAATTTCAAAAGCTTTGGCTTACGATTTTATTCGAAATTGTCATAACGCAGTGAGAGTCAATTCTGTCGACAATAAATCAAAAAATTATTCTTCATGCTCGCAATCAAAAACTTCAGTTTTAAGACCGAGCAAGTTCATAGCTTTTTTGCCATCCTGAAATCGCTGATATTGGCCATTCACGCAATTGCTCCATAAAAAGACAAGGAAGGGGGCTTCTTGTACGGGAGTGCCAAATTCTTTTAGTTTCTTTTCGAAGTTTGCTCTGCAAATTTCAGAGGCTTCGCGGTCCCGTTCCTTATTCCTGGCTTCGCAGAGGGAATTTAAAGTGGATTGGGCCTTCTTTAGGGTTTCAACCGATGGTGCGACCAGGTGATCCAAAAGACTCCCGCATACAACATTATGATCCCAACTCATAAAGGGTCTTCGTAACTCTTCTATCTTGTGATTTTTGGCGTAATTCACTACGGATTCGCTGAGCCAATATGAAAACTCACCATCTTGAATGGCTCGGGCTCGAAATTGTTCTACCGCCTTTGGTGCGACCTTCTTTTTGAATTCCTCCAGCGGCTTCTTTCCTTCCCTAAGGCGTCGGTCTAGTTCTTCAGAGCTTAAAAATTTATAGGGCTGATTTTTAGTTAACTTCCAAACCACACTTATCGGTGCGCCGAATTCAAATATTTCGTAGGCATTCTGGATTTCATTTGCCAAATATTTCTCGCTATCGAAGGTGATGCGAACTTTACAGGTGTCTGCTTGAACAACGACAGAGCCTTCTTTGGCCCAAACTCCAAAATGTATAAAAATTGTGAATACGATAATGGATTTAATTGCTAAGCCCATAACCATCCCCCGGATTTATTTAATTCTCCCCCATTCGATGAAGGGGCGGTCAAGAAGAACTCGCTCCTAAGAAAAGCGAAGAGTTGCCATCGAAATCGAGGCGTTCTGAATTCCTTTAATTTCAACTTTAGGGCTGCTCTCATCTGATGCGGCTGCCAACGAATAAACTATGGGCAAGAGATGTTCGATGCTGGGGTGAGCTTGCGCAAGAAGAGGAGATTTGAATATGCCAATAGCCTTTTCTTCAGCAGACAGGCCAGAATTCTCGAGAACTTCAATGGAAGTCTGCTCAAACTCGCTGGCCCATGGCCGCGCGGGTGCTTCTGAATTCCAATCGATCTCACGCAAATTGTGGACCATATTTCCGCTTCCCATAATCAATAGACCTTCTTCGCGTAGTGCTCTTAGGGATCTCGCCAAAGCAAAATGGTCTTGAAGTTTGGCCCTCGAATCGAGACTGAGCTGAAAGGTAGGAATCGTCTGATCGGGATACATGTGATGAAGAACCGCCCAAGTGCCGTGGTCCAATCCCCAATTCTCAGTCTTTCCAACGCCCGGAATCAGTGCAATGACCTTCTCTGCGAACTCGGGAGATCCGGGTGGTTTATACATCACCTTGTAGAGCTCCTCAGGAAATCCATAAAAATCAAAAATTTGCTCGGGTTGGTCAACATTGACGACCATGGGGCATTCTGTAATCCAGTGTGCAGAAATACAGAGAATTGCTTTTGGTCTAGGAAGTTCAGTGCCTATGCGTTGGAATGCTTTGGTATAGACATTGTCTGAAATCATATTCATGGGTGACCCATGGCCTACAAATAAAACTGGCATTTTAAAAACGGAGTTCGAGTTTTCAGTGGCTTTTGTCACAACGCTCCTCTGGAGAATTTCTGATGAAATTTGAAAATCAAGATACCACTTGTCGCTTAAAAAGAAAAAGCATTAGGAATTCAATTTTATATTTAAATGGAAAGGTGAAAAAGAGCTTTAAAAAGTAGCCCCATCGTCTCAAGGGAATGGTTGAGCGCTTGCGGGAGCGGACGAAATAGAAAAAAGTGGCCAGTCGGCTTTGTTCGAATTTGACTTGGCTTCCAAGCAATTCTTGAACACATTTTCTCACCGTATCTATTGGGAAAGCTGCGTCGAGACTCATACGATAATCTTCAACGGTAATTTCACCCGCAACTCCACGAATCTCATCCACCATTAGATTGCGAGTTTTTCTGTTTTTTAAAAGCCCAAAATCAAAGAGGTAAACAGCCCCGTCAGCTTTTAAGATCCGTGCACAGTTTCTAATTGTACTTTTGAGATCATCTTCTGTGGGCAAATGATGAAGCGACGATGTGGAAATGATCAGGTCGACAGATTGATTCGCGAAACTTGGTGTATTGCAAATGTCTTCAGCGCGCGTTGTAACGTTTTGAAGTTTAAGAGATTGGGCTTTGAATTTAACATATTCGAGCATGTTTGGGGCCAAGTCTACCCCCACAAATTGCGTTTCAGGGTATAAGCGTGCAAGTTCTAGTAAAAGTGGCCCCGGACCACAAGCTAAGTCGATCACACGATCTCCTGGGCGGATGAGATGGCTTACATTTACGATGTGGTAGAGAAGCAGGGCTGAAGCAGGGCCGCCCCAGCGGTAGGAATCGACGTAAGATTCGATTTGTTGGTGGTCGTTCATG
>JAPKGD010000282.1 GCA_026648125.1 Bdellovibrionales bacterium
CTTTGCTTTTGCACTTTAAAGCGTCAGAGAAATTTCCGGGCTCCGTAAATGGGCCTTTGGCCTCATCCGCATTTGGGCAACTGGCAATCGGGCAAGTTCCCGCGATTCGCGCTGTGCCTGTCTTGGTGCAAGTTGCATCCGCAACACCATCTTCTACGTAGGCATCATATGAATCTGTTCTCTTGGCAGCGGTGAGGAGCCGCTTTGCCTCTGCATTACAAGTGGCGACAGTGTCAAAAAATCCTGTGGAAGTAAATCTTTTTTCGGGAGCGGTTTCGTCGGGATAAGCGACCGTGCAAGTTGTTAACTTGGGATCACAACTCACTCCACGGGCCAATTCCTGAAAGGTTGAATTAAAGGTACAGGAGGGAAGATAGCCTGGAGAAGCAAGGTCAGCTTGATTTCCACTCACCTCTTTAGCTGCTGCGCTACAGTCAGAAGTTCTGTTACCCAAAAGCGTTCCCATTCTGGGTGCCCAGGAACACTGATTGGTGGGAACACCATCTCTGATTTCGCAAGTCTTAATAAAGTAGTCGATCCTCGTGGTTTGGGAGCTATACCTTCGCTTTTTATAGGAAATGGTATAATTATTCGCCAGATAGCCCTGTTCAGTGAAGCTAATGCTTGTACGCGGGTAGGTGACAGAAATGGCGGGCTTATGTTCAACTCCATTGATTCCGTTGGTGTAGGTCACAGCCGACGCCACTTGATCGGTGTAATCATAGGCAATTTTATAGCCTGTAACAAAGCGACCCGAACAGTTGGGCTTCGAGAGTTCTAAAGTTGGGTGATGTTCTTCGCAGTAAACTGTGACAACATCTTCGTTTGTTTTAAATGTGCTCTGTATACAACGTGAGCCATTGAGATCGGCTTCGTTTTCATCGGTCACCAAGATAAATACGGTCTGGTCACTCGATTTGAGATAGCTGTCTGGATTTCTTAACACTCGAGCCATGGCGCACATGGCACTTTCATTATCTTGAGTTTCAGGAAAAAAGCGACCGTCCCCATTGTCGGGGTTGTAGTCGGGATTGAGAAGTTTCAAGCGAGCCTGAAAGTCGGCAAGTAGGCCGGAGGCGTCCTTGTTGGCAGGCTTTCGCATTGCTTCCGAGAGAACGAGGTTATTGGTCTCAGCCGTGTAGTTCATAACAGCCGCGGGTAGCCAATCATACCGGCTGTTCTGAGCGGTGAGCTTATATCCCACAACATCTCCGGGAATTTTTCCTGAGAGAAGCCCTCCGGTACCGATGGGCCGGTGTTGCGCCATAAGGTCTGCCTTAGGAAGCGCCAAAACTTCGTTGATGGGAAGAAGATGATTGGAAAGGAGGGTGAGACCTGCGTTGGAAAGTGTGTAAGAATATTGGGCTGTGTTGAAGAGATAGGCCGTGGTATCGAAGGGAACCAAATTTGAACTATTGCCGGGAGCGAACATCTGATCAAATGAGCCCGCTAAGTTGAGTTGATTGGCTTTCATCGTAAAGGAGTTATCAACCACGAAGATCATCTTCAAAGGAGGGAGGTCAACACCGGCCGTTAAAATGGCCTCACCTTTAAGCACGCAATTGCCTTCGTCATCACAAACCAAACGATTAATCAGCGCAGGAGTGGATTCAAATTCAATCTGTGAGCAGTTTTGAAATGCGACTGTTGAGGTCATCCCGACCATAAATATCATCGCCCAAAAAACTGAACGGTTTAAGCGTACTCTGTGTTTCATAGATCATCCCCCCCGGTGAACTCTTTGCCGATCAGACATCTTCAGTATACATAGGAGATATCGGCAATTAAATCCCTCTCCGCGAGACCATATCTTTGCAACTCGCGGGCCATGTCTCACTTTGGAACATCAAAAAACTGTCTTATTTCAGTAATTTGCAGTGTTAAGATGAGGTTTTTAAAGTTCGAGATGTAGAATTCTTGAGCAAGATTTGTCTCCAATTGAAACAGCGAGATAAAAACAAATGTAAATTCAAAGAGTTGTGGTCACGAGTTAACTTCTGTCGAACTTATTTAGTTTTTCATTTCTTTCTCAAGGATATCTAAGCTCTCAGGAGTTGCGCGATCTCGAAAAGCCTCGACACTTCGACGCTGGCTAATTGTATTTAAAATCCAAAAGACCACAAAGACGGCGTACATTCCGAGAAGCAGCCGAGTGATGCGACGACGATCAAGGCCAAGATTGTCGACAAAGCCAACCAGGAGCAAAATTCCAGTAGCAGCAGGACCCAAGAGCGCGAGTGGGGGAAGAAGTGGGCTGATGGCAAAGAGAACCAAGCTCGGAATCTGGGCGAATACCAAATTCACATAAATTCTTTGAAAGGTGCTTGGTTGTTGGAACACGAATGAAAAGGTGTAATAAAAAAAACCAGCAAGTACAGCGGTGACGAGAGCGTTGCTGATCGGAACAAAAATCAACCCTGCAAAGAGCCGAGAGACACTGCCCGAAACTATACCGGCGGCTACGCCCGAGGCAGCGGCCGCAATGGCTTGGCACACCAACAAAAATGGCCAATCCCAGTTGGGTAAATGCCGCATGCCTTCGATTGGGTTTTTTATGAATTGAAGTAGGATTTTTCCCGCTTCAAAGAAGCGAAGTTTCCACTCCTGCCACACCCACTTGGAGTCCGTTGCCATGTCCTAATGGGATCATTCTCTCTATTAAGGGGCAAGAAAAATGAACGAGTTTCAATTAAAATTGGGCATCAAGGCGTAGCCCTGCATTGAGAGCTGAGCGATCAGGGGTTTCAGTAATCAATGCGGATCGCCAACTGAAATCAGCGCCAACGGCCAATGACTTTGTCACTTGAACCATGAGTGCTGAGGCGAAAAGGGAAGATGGAGTCGTCGACCGCTGTACTCCCAGTGTGGGAGTGGAAAGCTGAAGGTAGCGGGCGGCGAGGCCACCTCCAAGGCGAAGGCGCCAATGTCGATTTAAGTAAGATGTATTCATAATGCGAAGATCAAATTCCTTAAGACTCACTTGACCCTTGTCACCGATTCTCTCCGAATTGAATGACCTCGCGGAGCCCTCGGCCTGCCAGTTTGGCGAAAAGAGATCGATGCCAAATCCGGCTTCAGCGCCATTCAAAAAGGCAGATGCGGAGCCGATCTCCGATTGCTCAATCTGAATTCGAGAAGAAACGACTCCCACTGTCGCGTGAATCATTACAGTGTCGAAGGGGTCAGGAGGGGTCTCGACGGAGGTGCGAGTGGATCCTTGTAAATCCTGAATGATGTCATCATAGCCGACTTCTTCGTTGGCAAGGGCTACCGTCCAAGGTCCAGTTACGAGTGTCAGGAGCGACAGAAAAAATGCAAATTTGAGTGCTTTCATACATAAAATCTTATCACTAATGATTGAAATGTTAAAAACTCGTCTTCACGATCAGGACCTAAATTTGCGACAATAAAGTGTGATGAAGAGTTTGTTTGCTCCCTCTTATCGAGATTGCTACTGCGCCTTCTGCAAAAAGCCCAGAAAGGTGTTTATGAAAAAGCACCTCAGCTGGACAGATGTCTTGGGATGTTTTTTCTTTGCGGGTCTTCTTACGCTGGTGTTTTGGCGGCAGCTGGACCCACGTGGGATTATTCTCTTTGTTGCCTTCCTCATTGCGGCAGAGCTATTGACCCTGTTGCGATGGCGAGTGGGCTTGCCTTGCGCGAATTGCGGGTTTGATCCATTGCTTTACGGGCGCCAACCCCAAGCCGCAAGTGAGCGAGTGCGTCGGGTGTTTGATCGCCGCAAAGACCAGGCGGACTTTCTTTTGACCGCTCATGGTCTCATTGAGACGCAGCAGCGAATCCAA
>JAPKGD010000283.1 GCA_026648125.1 Bdellovibrionales bacterium
CCACGGTAATGATGTGGCCGTACGAGTTCTGGTTGCGCCAATCGACCATGGCCGCCAGCGAGGTGGATTTGCCCGAGCCCGTCGCGCCCACAAAAATACACAGGCCACGCTTGGTCATGGCCACGTCTTTGAGCACCTGGGGCAGGCCCAGCTGGTCGATGGTGGGGATGTCGGCCCATCTCCGCAGGTAGACCATCGAATTTGGTATCTGCATTAACATAAACATAGGAACCGGTTTTTTCTAAAGCCACACCTGCAGCGAGGTGGCCTTTGCTCCTTAACACATCGATGAATCGACTAAACTGTCTGGCGTTTCGTCCGTTTTCGCCGAGGTCTCGCTTGAAGCGATCCACTTCTTCAATGACCGAGAATGGAATAAATATGTCGGCCGCTTTGAATTTGTTAATTGCTAAGGCGTCAAACAAGATCACATTTGTATCTATAATGACTTTTCTATCGCAGTGACTGGGAAACTGCGCAACCATCGCCGAACCTCCCGAAGCCAAGCGTCGCGCCCGGCCCATACCAGTATTCGAGCGCATTCCTGGACTGATGTATAGGAAAATTCGAAAATACGGTGCTTAGCGGTGCCCAAAAAGCTTGGAGACCATAACATCGCCGCTGTCGGTCTCCAGACTTGCGCTTACACTTTCAATGAATTTCACAAAGTGGCGTAGGGCGTCCTCGTTTAGGGCACCCTTTACAAAGTTTACCCCATGTCGACAAACAGCTTCTTCCGAGAGAACTCGAACATTGGCCACTTTGACCGTAAATGGAAAGTAAGTCTGATGGTTCAGGTAGACTCTCATTGCCAACTCTTCTTCTTGACGAAAACGACCGCTTGCCACGGGAATATCAAAAGAGAGACCGTCATCGGAGATATCGTAAAGATGCACCGGCATGAGGCCCTGCTGGGGCACGACCACATGAACGCCAACAAATTCGCTTAATATAGTTCGGCGGACGCGTCGACGTTCCTGCTGGATAATCGCCTCGCGCCGTTCCGTCATGTCGAGCACAGGAGCCTGATTTTGGCGACCTTTTGCCCCTTTAACCTGGTTTGAAGACCTTCGTTTTACCGGTAAATTTATGACATTATTTCTATCGCTCATGGACCCCTCCGCCCATATATCCTATCGGTCGAAAATGTCTCAACTTTAAGCGTTTGAGGTGCTAGAGTCCGGACTCAAGTCGAGGAAAACGTGGCAGACCAGTCGTTTCGGGCACTTGTCTATAGTCTGATTGTTCATATTATCGTAGCCATTATGTTGCTGCGTGCACCATCTCATTTTGAAACAACGTCGAGTGATGCTCCGATCGAAATCACCGTGATGGAGAAGCCAAATAAAAAGCAATCTTTTGTCGTAGAAACGGCCGAGCGGGAATCAGATTTACTTGACGCTCTCAAAAAGAAGGCCGACTACCTCTCTCAATTCACCAAACGCGTGAAAGAACAAATGCGCGCTCGAAACTCCGGAGAAACAAAAAATCGACCAGGCCAAGCGAACTCGGAGAGTGATGAGGAGCGCGCTCAGGGCCAAGCGGGAGTGAGCGCCGACCCCCGGCAGGGACAAGCCTTGAACTTGCCAGGCGTGGGCCCAAGGAATCGTGGTGACTCAGGCTCAAGCCCATTTGGAAAGCAAGTTGTAGTGGGCGCTAGCACCGTTGGCGAATATATCCCTGGGGTGAAGGAAGGTGCTTTCACTGCGCTCAATACAGACCGCTTCACCTATTATACTTTTTTTGCTCGGATCAATGAACAGGTCCGATCTCGATGGATTGGATATTTACGACAAGTTGCCGGTTCGCTTTCTAATGCTGCGCAAGTGGAGCTTGCTAATCGGGAGCGCATTACCGAAGTGGATGTCCAGATCGACCTAGAGGGCCAGTTCGTTCGAGCATTAATTATGCGCTCGAGCGGCTCAAAAGATCTCGACACTGCGGCCGCGGCGGCTTTTCGTGACGCGGCACCCTTTCCCAATCCCCCCAAGGAGTTAGTCGAGGCCGATGGCCTTATTCACCTCCGTTACGGATTTATCGTCCAGTGGTCCCCGAACCAGCTCGCCGTAGGCAGATAAATTTGGCAAAAAGTCGAGCTGAAGTCGGCCTAGACTCGGGCACTTCGAGCAAATTTGTTAAGCTATAGAGCATGTTGAGATGGCTTCTTTTAATCGCAGTGTGGTCCCCTTTGGCCCCGGCGGGCTTTGTTGAAATTGGCGCAACCGGAAACTATCGCATCTCTCGTCTCGACAATGACAATTACCAAGAAATGGTCTCTTACACAGGCTCAATCTCCTATTACTTTTGGGAAATGTCCGCACTGGAATTGAGCTACACCGAGGGCCGTCAGGTGGTGGTGGTTAAAGTTCCTAACGACCCGACCGACAACAAAACCACCATCACGACAACCTTTCAACTTGCAGGCTTAGATCTTGTGCTTACTCTGGCCGACAAACAATCAACTCTTCAACCCTACGTCAAATTGGGTGGCGCATACATGCGCAAAGAATTTGTCCGTGAAGTGGAAACTCTCGGTTCAACAAGTTTGCCCTCTGTAAATGGTGTCGTACCAAGCGCAGGAATTGGCTTTAAAATCAAAGTGACGGATGGGCTCAGTTTTAAAGTGGGCGTTGATGCCTGGACGAGCCCCCCAGATAAAGATCCCGTCATCGTAGACTACGCGGGACGAGCCGGCGTTTCATGGCTGTTTTAAAATCCCTTGTTTTAGCCTCCGCCCTTATGAGCCTGAGTGCCTGTCAGATCTCCTACGTCACCAACAACGCCTGGGAACAGACCCGCCTCTACAATAAGAGAACTCCGATTGAGCAGATCCTTGCTGATTCAAAAACCAAACCCGAAGTACGTAAAAAGCTTGCGCTTGTTCAAGAGGCAAAAGCATTTGCAATGAGCGACCTCGGTTTAAAAAAGAGTGATAATTATTCGACTTTTGTGGAACTGGGGCGCCCCTATGTCACATGGATAGTCCACGCATCCCCAAGCTACCAATTGGAATCCTATCGGTGGTGGTTCCCCATTATTGGACACGTCCCGTACAAAGGCTTTTTCAGCGAAAAAGAAGCTCAAGTCGAAGCTCAGTCATTTGATAAAAAGAAATTCGATACTTATGTTCGAGGAGTTACAGCTTACAGCACCTTAGGTTGGTTTGAAGACCCTGTTTTTTCTTCGATGCTGGGGTACAGTGACCATGACCTCGTCAACACGATTATCCACGAGTCCGTGCATGCAACCGTGTTTGCAAAAAGCCAAGCCGACTTCAATGAGCGCATGGCAACCTTTCTTGGCGATTGGGGCGTTGAACTGTTTTATTCGCTTAAAGAAGGACCCCAATCACCTACAGTTGCATTGATTTTAAAGGAACGAATGGACCAACATTTATTTGCCGATTTTTTAAAGAAAGAAATGAAACAACTTCGAGAGTGGTATTTGAGCCTCAAGGGGCAGGAGCCCGAGCAGGAAAAGGCCCAGAGATTGAATGAAATTCAAAGGAGATTTCGAGAGGAAGTCTCGCCAAAGTTGCAAACCAAATCATTTTCAAACTTTGGTGAGATCCCTCTCAACAATGCGCGCCTGATGGCGCTCGGAACCTATTATGAGGATTTGAATGATTTTGAACTTTTAAGAAAAAAACTTGGGCCGGATTTCAAAGTCGTGCTCGCTTTTCTAAAAAACCTTTCCGCGGAGAAACGCCCGGAGTCGGCGCTGAACTCGTTTGTTCAGGAGTCGCACTAACTTGATTTTCGATTACATTCATAATTCGACTG
>JAPKGD010000284.1 GCA_026648125.1 Bdellovibrionales bacterium
GTTCTGGCTTAGGTTAGGGGGTATATTGATTCGATTATTGAGCTTTGCCATCCACATTCTTGGGTTGTCTGTTTTTGCTTGCTACCCAGCGGTGGGCGGTGCCTGCCCCTCTCTTGCTGGAAAATACTCCTGTGAGTCAGAGTTTGAGCGTTCCACCATGATTATTGATCAAAGCACAGTGGGCGCAGTTACCACCTATTCCATTGATGGGGAGATCCTCATCGCGGATGGTACCTCTCATAATTATAAAATGGCAGAGGTGGAAATAGTTTATTCGGCGAGATGTTCCGAGAAGGGCATCTATTATGACCTGGAGGCTGGCAAAGAGAGCCAAAAAATCTGGGTGAGTGGCATTTTGGAGCAGCCTCGCGAAGACGAACTCAAAGTTATGAGTCGGGGAATTTTGAGCGAAAATGATCGATCGGAATCATTTTATCATCGGATGACTTGCCTGAGAATCTACTAAGAGGTGTTAAAGTCTATACAATTGAAAGCGACTTATTCACAAGTCGCCCAAGTTTTCGCAGTGGATTCTACCATTCTCTCGACTTCAGAAATTCCTGTGCGAAACCCACCCAGTGAAGTTTGTATGGAAAGCATACCAATGAAATTGTATTTTAAATCCCAGTAAGGATAAGCGCCGTAGGCACCAGGACTTGAAATGCGCTCAGCCGCAATACAGTTAAAAGTTTGATTGTGGCATTCGTGCCAATAGCCCAAACCATAATGCCACTCTTCTCCAAGACCATCTTGCGAAGGGGATTTAACAATTGCGACTGGGAGCGCGGTTCGGTCTTTGAGGTACTCGGTCATTGTGGCTGTGGATAGAAGTTTGCCCTCTTTGAGGCTACGAAGAAAGCTCAAATACTCGCGGCCAGTCCAATGCATTCCACCGGCCAGGCGTGGGTTCTGCGCCGAGGGCAGGTCGTATCTACCTTGGGGAAACGCGCCGGTTTCTTTTTGAAAGTCAGCGAAAACTTCCTGCCAAGAATTTTTACCCAAGGCTTTTATGGCCATGAGACCTGCGACTTGAAGGTGAGTGCCTGAGTAGTAGAACTCTGTGCCAGGGACGATGCCGTTATTGGCATTTAAATTTGCAACGCTGATGACACAATCTTCAAATTGGGCCGTTGGGAGATTGATACAGAAGGGCTCGTTAGTGAGACCTGAGCGAAAGCTTAACAAATGTTCCAGTGTCATTTGGTAAAGGGAATCAGAAGGTGCAATAGGCCAGTTTGAAATGTAATCCTGAGGACGATCGGATAAGCTAAGAATGCCTTTTTCTACGAGCCTCATAATAATAAGGCCCGTGACCATTTTCGAGGTGGACGCTGACTCATAGACAGTATCCTCAGTGGAGCTGCCACGGCGATAGGTAAAGATGCGGCCATCAGCCCGTTCCATTTGATAAGTAAATTCATATTCTGTATTGGCGGCTTCAAGGATTGCATTCATCTGTGCTTCAAGAACCTCTGTGTCTGGGCTACAGGAAATTTTGTGATCTTCGGTCTGGTTATTTGGATTCGAAGCCGAGGGTGCATTCTGGCAAGCCGTCGTCCAAATAAAAAGAAGCCCGAGAATTAGCTGAATTTGAAATCGAATCAACACCACAATGGACCCCATTTGAAAGCCTCCCCCTTGAGAAGCTAACTACTCTGCCGCCAATAAGTTGCGGAGGGCCTCAAAAATGCCAAATTTCTCAACCTGAGACAGCCAAATACAATTTGAAGCCTTATAGGCGGCTAGGTTCATTTTGAGGAGATATAGGTATCGGAGGCTTTGGTTTTATCGCGAGTTAAACTTTTCATTCCAAAATACCAAACTGCCAAAATTTTTAAGACTTGCAGACCCTGTCTGAAAACTTTTACGTTGCTCACTTGATCCTCTTCAATCCACTGGATCGGGGTAAACTTAATTCTGCGCTTCATTCTAAGAGATGAAAGAAGGAGTAAGATGTGAAAAGTCATGTCGTCCGGAAAGCTCAGGTAAGATTCCTTTCCCGATGGTAATGAGCTGAGCCGAAAGAGGTTAAGTCCTGAGCCCCCCAGGTCAAAGATTTTTCGACCAGCGAGAAGAGAACATAAGAAGTTCAAGGTCATATTGCCAATGGTACGAATTTGAGAGTAGTTGATTCTTCTTGAGCCAGGCATGAACCGAGCTCCGAGGAGCAGATCCAGCTTCCTCAACTCATCATCATTTAAAAGAGCTAAAAAATCGGCAAGACGAGCCTGATCATCTCCGTGAAGTATCACGCAAAATTCAAATTGACCGGATTGTCCATAATCGAAAGCAATTTTGTGGCTACCACCAAGTCCCATATTCTTGGGGTTCTTGATAAGGGTCACTTTTCTGCCGCAAATGGGCCATTTTGGATCCGAGAGGACCTTATTGATGGAACTTACCGTTTCGTCTTGGCTAGCATTATCAATGATCAAAATCTCATCGACCAAATTCAGCTCGGCCTCTTTGAGCTTAGTGAGGACTCGGGTAATCTGAGTGCTGCAGTTATAGGTTGGTATAAACAGCAATATTTTCTTCTCAGAGATGGCGGTCCCCCAGTCCTTTAAATTTCTCAGGTAAAAAGAATACCGTTCACCCTTTAATTCGGCCTAGCTATTTTTTGGCTTCAAGGACCTTGTCTGCAGGGGCGAAATTCTCCTGAGCTCATGGCGTAACGCTAGGCGCAATGATGGTGTGTTGCGCTGTTTAGTAAGAGAGGACTTGAGTCTACGGCCTGAATCAAATGAGATGGGCCTATTGAAAGAGCGACGGTTAAGAGCATTGTTATATGACCAAAGAATTTAAGACAATTTTAGTAGATTACACATCGACTCCCGACCTCATTACTCAGGTGCGCAGAGAATTGTCTGATATTGCGGCCGTTGAGATTCGATTTAAAAGTCTTCCGCATCCACTTAAATTTAGAGAGGCGGTGGTCGAGTTAGCAAAGGAGTTTCCAAAGGAAAGAGTCTTTCTTGGCGAAAAGGAAGGCGTTTTTGCTGGAGTACTATTCAACATAAATCTCTCTCGACCAAGACGGGCTGTAATAGAAATTGCTAACGGCTGTAATCTTAAGTGTGATTTTTGTTGGTCCCACTCTCCACTTTTGGAAAAGCCACCAGATCCCAAATGGTTAAAGAAGACTCTCGATTCGAAAACTATCTACACTTATCTGGACGAACTCGCTGACTATGGAACGGTGCGATTGGTTGAGTTTTGTGCCATTGGTGACCCACTTTATCATCCGGAAATTTGGGACTTGATAAGATACGCCAAACAGAAGGGATTCAGGTTAAGGTTAAGCACAAACGGCACGTTACTCCTTCCTCAAAAGTGGGAAGAGAACTGCCAGGACCCGGTAGACGAGCTTTTTATGAATATTTCTGCCGGCGACCGCAACACCTATGCAGATATTCACAATGTGAGTCCGAAAATTTTTGACCAATTGATGGCAAACTTAAATTTTTTAAACTCGACTCGAAAGCAAAAATCACAAAAGTTTGAAATGAGATGGATCAATATCGTGACCGATAAAAATTTGCCTAACATTGGACAGATTGTTCAGAGAGCAAAAGAGTCAGGGGCTAACTACCTTGATTTTAGATATGTTTGGATACACCAGAATTTCCAAAAGAACATTGGGGTTAGTCGCGCCGGTTTGGAGCGTAATGAAAGGGATTTGGACGGGGTGCGAACCCAATTGAACGAAGCTGGCATCCCCAGTAATTTCGAAAGTTTCTACAATGCAGTGAAGATGGGAGAGGCTTAGACGATG